>JAWOIA010000001.1:0-3753 GCA_046484885.1 Desulfosarcina sp.
CCATCGCCCATCGCCCATCGCCTATTGCCCATCGCCCATCGCCTATTGCATATTGCCCATAGCCTATCGCCTATTGCCTATAGCCTATAGCCTGATGTTCTTACCAGCTCAACAGCTAAAGCCGGGCAGAGGATTCTAGTGAAAGGAATAAACTAAGTTGAACAGCATCCCTTACAATGGTATGTTCAGTAATCATGATTTTTTCAAAACATTTCATCGCGATGCTTTCCGAGCGTCAGATTGATCGTAAATGGGTGGATGATACAATTCAAACACCTGATAAAGTCGAAGATCGTGAAGATGGAGCACGACATTACTTAAAAAGAATCTCAAATCATGGTGGCCGGTGGCTTCGGGTAATAGTAAACGTAACCAACGAACCCCATAAGGCAATCACTGTCTTTTTTGACAGGAGAATAAGGACAATCAACCATGAAAATAAGAATCGATAAGGAAAACGATGTTTTGTATTTCCGGATTGACGAAAAACGCATCGTCGAATCGGAAGAGGTCCAACCGGGTGTCATACTAGACTATGATGATGAAAATCGGGTTGTCGGAATTGAAATTTTGGGTATTTCTAAACGAATTTCGCCGGAACAATTATCCTCTATCCATTTCCAAACCGCTTAATCCGTTCAAAAAGACCGTTGCACCGTTGGAATTCGCATTAAGTGTGGGGCTTTGAGCGGTTATGTCCCTATCGCCCGGGTTCTCATGATGAAATTCAAAATTGCCCTTCGCACCTTTTCCTTCTGGCTCCTGAATCCTGGCTTCTGCCCCTTTTCCTTCCATTGAATGTTGGATGTTGGACGTTGAGCGTTGGACGTTCAATCTTTCGCCGTTTTTTTCCTATCCCTTCCTTAACAGCTTATGAGCTTACCAGCTTAACAGCTATATTGGTCCAACGCTCAACGTCCAACGTCCAATCAAGGGCAATAATGGCAGGGGCCAAGGATCCGAGGGGTCAAGGGGCCGAGTGAAGGGCAAGGGCGGAAGGGCAAGGGCAAAACCTGAACGTTCAACGTCGAATGGAAGGGAAAGGGGCGAAGGGAAATTTTGAATTTTGAATGAAGGAACCAACCCCCCATCGTTCATCGCCTATAGCCTATAGCCTATAGCCTGATGTTCTTCTCAGCACTCAGTCCTGATTTGTCCTCAATCCTTCCACCGCGATAACAACTCCTGATTGTGCCCCAGGACATTATCGCCCAACATAGCGTGCTGGGACAGATTCGGCGAATACCGGCTGGCTGGAACAGTGCGCCCCAAAGCTTCGGCCATGGCCCGCACGTGGTGGGGCCCTGCCCCGCAACAGGTACCGATGTAGTTGACCCCCACCTGTTGGCATTTAACGGCAAAGGCGGCCATTTCAGATCGGGTGTGCTCAAAAGGATCCAGTTCGATGGGAAATGCCCGTTCCTTGCCGGGCTCTTTCAAAGCCTGAAAAACCGGCTGCTCAGCAGTAGTGCGATAGGTTACCGGGACCGCGGCCACATACCCCCTGACCGTATCCCTGATCTGTTCGATAATGGGCATCATGGTGTCGGGCCCGCGGGTGCAGTTCAGCCCCACCACATCGGCCCCGGCGGCTTCCAGGCGGCGGCAGGCCTCGGCATGGGTGAAACCATCCCGGGTGAGTTCATCCATGGAGGCGAGCATAACCACTGCAGGAAGATCGAAGCGCTTGATCGCTTTCAACGCTTCCATAGCCTCGCCGAGGGTGTCGATGGTCTCGGCCAGGACAAAGTCAACCCCTTTTTCCACTGCCCAGCGCACCTGCTCTTCAAATATCCGATAAGCTTGCGGGGCCGTCTCATCGTGCCGCCGCGGGTCATAAATCCAGGTGTTGCTGACATTGCCCGCCACCAGGGCATCGCCTTCCGCCGCCACCTCCCTGGCGATCTCCACCGCTTTGAGATTCAAAGCTTCCAGTTCATCTTCACGCCCGATGACCTTCATCTTTTCGCGATGGCCATAGTAAGTGAAGGCCAGCATGATGTCCGAACCGGCCCGCAAAAATTCGCGGTGCAACTCTTTGACCGCCTGGGGATAATCCAACACCACTTCGGGTACGTAGGCACCGGCTTTGAGATAGCCGCGCCGTTCCAGTTCAAACAGGTATCCTTCGGCACCGATAACCATGCCCTGCTTCAGACGCTCAAGCAACGACTGTTTCTGGCTCATTTAATTTTCCCTTTCCATGGGCGGTTTTTTTATCATTGCCCATAACGCTTTATTGCCGGCTGGTCAATCGGATCTGTGATGGAGGGTTGCCCGAAAATCCAAGGTTTATCGTTAGGGAACCAAAATTGCGGGTTTACTATGCGGTCAACCTGTGCCATGCAAGCTGGAAAAGAGCCACTACGTGTCGGAAAGGAGTCTGCCATGGAAAAAATGGTTTTGGTGCCCGTTGCCGACGGGACGGAGGAATTGGAGGCCGTGGCCATCATCGACGTGCTGCGCCGCGCCGGAGCAAAAGTGACGGTGGCCTCGGTTTCGGGAGTCCGGCAAATCACGGCCTCGCGCGGGGTGGTCATCGTTGCCGACGCCCTGATCGCCGATTGCACGGATACCGAGTATGACCTGGTGGTGCTACCCGGTGGCATCCCCGGTGCCGAGCACCTGCGGGACTCGGCCGATCTGACGCGCATTCTCAAGCGCCAGGCGGAAAAGGGGCGTCTCTACGGCGCCATCTGCGCCAGCCCGGCGGTGGTTTTAGAGCATCATGGACTGCTAGCCGGGCGCCGGGCCACCTGCCACCCGGGGTTTGTGGATCAATTGAAAGAGAGAGACAGCGTCGATGAGCGCGTGGTGGTGGACGGCAACTGCCTCACCAGCCGTGGGCCGGGAACCGCTGTCGAATTCGCCCTGGAACTGGTGGCGCAGTTATATGGCAAAGCCAAGCGCGACGCAGTTGCTGCTCCGATGGTGGTGTAACCCAACCCACCCGTGACAGCCGTGGGGGTAGACTCATTTCTATTTAAAAACAAGCTCTTTTGGGATAGATCAAGGCAATTTGGCCATGCCCGCCAACGGCCCGATCGATTTTCTTCGCAGCGGTCAATCGGGGACAGGTCGTGTCGATGGCCGATGAGCTGCGCGTGCAAACCGCTTCAGGAAGGCATCCGGAAATGAAACCCGCAATTTTGGTAACCGGTGGAGTGGGATACATTGGTTCCCACACGGTTGTCGAGCTCATCCAGGCCGGTTTTGAAGTGCTGATTGTTGACGACCTGTCCAATTCATCCATCGAAGTACTGGACAGCATCCGTAAGATAACCGGTGTCAAGCCCGATTTTGAGCAGTTCAACCTGCAGGACCGGCAAAAGACCCGCGCGTTGCTGGCTGCCCACCCGCAGATCCAGGCCGTCATCCACTTCGCCGCTTCCAAGGCGGTTAACGAGTCGGTGGAAAAACCGCTGCTCTACTATCGAAACAACCTGGTTCCGCTCCTGAACCTGATAGAGAGCATGCACGAAACCGGTCCGGCCAATTTTTTGTTCAGCTCCTCATGCACCGTTTACGGGCAACCGGACCAACTGCCGGTCACCGAAGAGACGCCCCGCCAACAAGCCGAGAGTCCTTACGGAAACACGAAAATGATCTGCGAGGACATCCTGCGTGATTCGGCCAGGGCCTACGGCAGGCTGAAGGTCATCTCCCTGCGCTATTTCAACCCGATCGGCGCCCACGAAAGCGGTTTGATCGGCGAGCTGCCCCGGGGCATTCCCAACAACCTGGTACCGTACA
>JAWOIA010000025.1:0-4159 GCA_046484885.1 Desulfosarcina sp.
GGTCGCGATTGTCTGGCCAGCACCGTTCTA
This sequence comes from Desulfosarcina sp., assembly GCA_046484885.1. GTDB lineage: Bacteria > Desulfobacterota > Desulfobacteria > Desulfobacterales > Desulfosarcinaceae > Desulfosarcina. The sequence goes on from JAWOIA010000025.1 coordinate 31, forward strand.
CAAACCTGCTGCCACTGGCGCAGGGCCGAACACTGCAGCTTCTGCGCCACTGAAGTGTCATTGAAAAACGGCATGACCCTGGCCCGCAAAACACCCTTGCAGTTGGCCGAAGTGGCAGCAGCGGCCAAAGCACTGAGCCAAGTATCGCACGTGGTCCTGACGGCCGGCACCGCCGAACCGCCGGGCAGTGAAATCGCCTACCTGGCCGCGTGCGCAGACGCTGTCAAACAGGCATCGGGTTTGCCGGTTCACGTGCAGTTTGCACCCCCGGCCGATCTGACATGGATGGATGCCCTGTATGAGGCCGGTGTGGATACGGTAGGCATTCACATCGAAAGTTTCGATGCGGCGACCCTGGCCCGCGTGGCACCGGCCAAAGCACGCATTGGACTGCCCCACTATCGCAAGGCCTGGCGCAGAGCGGTGGCACTCTTTGGTCCCAATCAAGTCAGCAGTTTTTTGATTGCCGGGTTAGGTGAACCGGCGGCCAGCCATTTGCAAGGCAGCGAATGGTTGGCCGATTTGGGAGTATATCCCTTTTTGGTGCCCTTGCGGCCCATTTCCGGCTCCGGCTGTGGTCTCGCCCTGCCCCCGCCGGCAGATGTGATGCGACCCCTCTACGAAGCGGTGGCCGATCTGCTCGCCCGCAAAGGACTGTCCGCGGCCGCATGCAAGGCCGGGTGTGTGCGCTGCGGTGCGTGCAGCGCGTTGGCCGCCTACGAAGGCCCTGCGGCGGAAATCGTCTATCACCCGACCCGCACACCTCGCGAAATCGCAGCGGCAATGTCCATTCGACGGGACGTTTTCGTGGTTGAGCAGGGCCTGTTTTCAGACACCGACGCGGATGAACACGATCCCGTGAGCATCCACATCATAGCTAAAACCGACGATACGGTTGCCGGCACGGTCAGGGTTTACCCGGTCAACGATAACGGCGATTGGGTGGGTGGTCGGCTGGCCGTCCACCAACGCTTTCGGACCAGTCATGTCGGTGCCGGCTTGGTCGAAGAGGCGGTCCACCTGGTGAAACGTCAGGGCTGCAGACGCTTCACAGCCCACATCCAGGAACAGAATGTCGGTTTCTTTGAAAAAATCGGATGGCGGCGGGTGGGGCCGTTAACGGATTATCTGGGCCACCCGCATCAGCTCATGCAGGCCGATCTGAAAGCTGAAACACCATTCTGATACCCTGACCCCGGATCGATGCAAACCGCAGCCGCCATGGGATCGACCCCTTGCATTCGGCCCAGCGGCAACAACCAAGCAAGCCCAGAAGCCCACCAAGCCCATGCCGCCAGCAAACCCAACCGACGTTCCGGCCGACCAGCTGCGAGCGGTCATCGACCAGGTCCGCTGCTATCCCGGCGTATTGCGCAAAAAACCGATCCAGGATGTTTACGACATTTTAAGTCAGACCCACTGTTACGGATCGCCGCTGCCGAACTTTGGTGACGACGCAGCCGCGGTGCCCTGGCATGACGGTTTTCTGTTGCTGGCTGCTGACGGCATGATGACCCGGTTGCTGGTCAAGGAACCTTACGCCGCAGGCAAAGCGGCCGTCATGGTAACGGTTAACGATATCTACGCCATGGGAGGCCGACCGATCGGTCTGGTCAACGTGCTGGCCAGTGGTAATGCCCAGCAACGCGCCCAGATCGTCGCCGGAATCGCCAAAGGCTGCCAGAAGCTGCAGGTGCCCATGCTGGGCGGCCACACCCACCCCGAGGCGCCGGAGGATCAGCCGGCCTTGAGCGTCGCTGTTCTCGGCCACGCACGTAAATTGCTGCGCAGTCACCTGGCCGCCAGCGGTGATGACCTGTTACTGGCCGTCGATCTAGATGGGCAGCCTGGCTGCCGGTCGGTGATCAGCTGGGATGCCAACTCCGGCAAGCAGCCAGCGCAGTTGCGGGAACGGTTGGAGGTGATGGTCACTGTTGCTGAACGGCAATGGGCTGTGGCGGCCAAGGATGTGTCCAATGCAGGCATCCTTGGCACCGCCGCCATTATGGCCGAAAACTCCGGCCGGGGGGCCTTGATCGATCTGGAGGCCATCCCTCGACCGCATGGCTTGGGTATCTTACAATGGGTGCTCTGTTTTCAAAGCTACGGATTTATCCTATCAATCCCTCCGCACCACACCCCGGACGTAGTGGCCCTTTTTGAGGAACGAAACATCACCGCACGCGTCATCGGACGTATTGTGGAAGAACCGGTGGTTGAACTGTGCCTTTCGGGACATCAAAAAACCCTGTTCGATTTCCGAAAAGAGGCCATTACCGGTATCCGCTACTCACCCCAGTCCTAAACCCGCTAAGCGCTGTGGTGGGTTGGGTCCTTCACCGCCAAAGCAGGAATGTACTTGCAACCGGCCCCTTAAATCGGTATGTGCAGATGAAGCGGCAGCGGACCGCAGCGGGAAACCGACGGGAAACCATGGCCAACCATGGCGCTTCAGAGGTAATTAAAAATGGACAAAGGATACGTGCACATTTTTACCGGCGACGGCAAAGGCAAGACAACCGCCGCCATCGGGCTCTCCATCCGAGCTGCCGGTACCGGAATGAAAATTTTTATCGGTCAGTTTATCAAACAGGGTGAGTATAGCGAAATAAAAGCGCTTAAACGATTTGACGACCTGATTAGCATCGAGCAGTTCGGATTGGGCCGCTTTACCAACGACAAGCCCGAACTCGAGGATATTCAAGCCGCTCGCAAGGGCCTGGAACGGGTAAAGGAGGTAATCGCATCGCGTCAGTACGACATGGTTATATTAGACGAGGCCAATGTTGCGGTAAAATTCGGACTGATTCCCCTGCAGGAACTGCTCGGCCTGATCATCCACAAACCCCGGGAACTTGAGCTGGTCATCACGGGGCGTTACGCTTCCCCTCGGATTATCGAAATGGCCGACATGGTAACGGAGTGTCAAGCGAAAAAGCACTATTACGAACGGGGTACCAAAGCCAGAGTGGGCATTGAAATGTAGGGTGGCGCCTCAATATCCCCCGAACGGAATGAATTGACCGCGGCAGACTAAACCGTTTTTCCCGCCACGTGTCCGTCCAAACACGACCGTAAATTCTCCACGCTGGGGATCGAATCGAAAGCAAGCTCGCCGTTGATGATGATGGAAGGTACCGGCATGGGGCGCCCGATCGTTTTCGACAGCTCGGCATGCCGGGCAGCGCCTTCACGTTTTTTCGTGATCACCAGCTCCCACCGAACCGAATCAGGGTAATCGCAAACAACGGTTTCGACCACACGGGCCATATATTCGCACGGGATTCAGTGGGCCCCCTCGTGCAGGACCTCTAGATGTATTTTTTCTGAAGGCATTTTTATTAACCCGATTTAGCTTGATTGAATTGATTGGCAATCGCCTCCTCGATGGCCTCTTCGAGCTCAAAAATGGGCGGAATGGCATCAAACACCAGTTCTCCATCGATAAACAGCGATGGGATCGGCGCCACGCGGCAATGCTTGTGCACCATCTCGGCACCGTACAGTGCATAAGACAGCTCCAGAAAGCGTTTCTTGCCCTCGCTGCGCAGGAATTCAACTCTCTGGTATTCGACGAAGTCGGCATATTTAGGCAAAACTTCCCGCACGGTCTGATCCATGTAGAGGCACAGCAAACAATAATCCGCCTTGTACACGATTTCGATCAATATTTTAGCTGGCACTTTGTCCACAGTCATATCGGCTCCACAGCAACGCATCCTGACATCCCAGCAAGCTGGCGGCATGCAAATCCATGGATGCCCGCTGGTCGTTGCTGAGCAGGTAATGGCACACCCCTCTTCGGAAATAGGCTTGGGCCAGTTCATCTTTACCGTCAATTGCCGCGGTAAACGCAGTGACGGCTGCGGTCAGCTTCCCAGCATCGGCCAGAAGGCACCCTTTTACATACCAAGACGGCTGACCCGGTTCATGTCGGCGACCGTTTTTGCTCATGGGCAGGGGCCGATCACGTCGATGCCTGCAGGGCCAGGTACGCAGCGGCTGATTTGGCGGCGCGCGCGCCGTCGGCACAGGCCGTGAGAACTTGCCACAGTTCGGTATCGCGGACATCGCCGGCGGCGCGCGCGCCGCCAAATCCGCCCCTGCGTACCTGGCCCTGCAGGCATCG
>JAWOIA010000072.1:0-62741 GCA_046484885.1 Desulfosarcina sp.
TTCAATGTAGTGCGCATCGATGTTCATGTCCTGATCGCCGGCAGCCATCAGCGCGGCATTGCCGGGCAGGACGTTGAGCAGGATAAAAATGATCAGGACCACGGTCAGGATCGTGGGAATAAACTGCAGCAATCGGCGCAGGGCGTATGCGAGCATGGTTCAGTCCAATGATTCGCGGGCTATTTAGTGTCCATTCAGAAACGAGGAATTTTGGTCGAAATCAAGGCATGCGAAAAATTTTACCACAGGCATATCGTTGATATCCCGAGGATAAAATTTTGAACATAACGCCGATATCGGGCCAAATAACCGTTTATGGATGGACACTATTTAACGGTGGCACGCGGCGACGTTTCATCGACCCAGACATGGGTCAAATCCTGAAACATCATTTCAGGCGCCACCGCCGCCAGGTTGTGCACCCAGGGGTGATGCGCCAGAATGGCTTTGTTGTAGTTGAAAAACCACAGCGGGGCATCTTCCACGAAAATGGCCTCGGCTTTTTGAATCAGAGCGATCTTCTCGGCATTGTCGCGGGTGGCGGCGGCCAGATCGAGATAGCGGTCGAATTCGGGGTTGTTGTATTTGACATGGTTACCGGCTGCCTGGGGATTAACCGATTTCCAGCGCGCCAGGGCCTCAAGGGGGTCGGGCCCGGAAGTCAGCGACCAGATGAACATCTGGTACTCACCGCTGCGAATGCGCTCGGCCATGGCCGCACCTTCCATCTGCTCGATTTTGATCGTCACACCGATCTGCCTCAGATAAGGCATGGCGGCTTCATAGATGACGGTACCCCACGATTCATTGGCCGTACCGATGGCTCTTTCAACCACAAAGCCGTCTTCATAGCCGGCCTCTTTCATCAGCTGCTTGGCCTTTTCAATATTGAAATCATAGCGTTCGATCTCCGGATTGAAGGCCGGTGAGGTCGTCGGCAGATAACCCCGCGCCGGGAAGGCCTTGCCCTTGAGAATTTTGTCGATGATCAGGTCGGAGGGAATGGCGTAGTTGATGGCCTGGCGCACGCGCTTGTCCGAAAAGGGCTTGAAATCGGGATTGAAACCGACCACGCGCGTGAACATCTCGGCCACTTCGATCAGGTTTTGGGAGATCACCGGGTCGGCCTGGTATTCAGGGTAATTGACCGAGCCGACGATATTGGCGTCCAGTTCCCTGGCTTTGAAGGCCAGATCGCGCGGTGCGGCCTCGCTCATGATTTTATAAACCACCTTATCCAAAAAGGGGCGGTCCTGGATGTAAAAATCGGCAAACTTTTCCAGGATGATCTCCGAGCCTTTGACCCAGCGCACAAATTTGAACGGGCCGCAGCCGACCGGGTTGGTCGAGAAGGCGTCACCCAGCCGCTCGATTTCATCGCCGGGCAAAATGTCGGTACCGGGCAGCCACAGGTAAAACTTGATATCGACCGGGTCGGCCAGGGTCATCTCAAAGTTCAAATCGTCGATTTTCTTCAGGCCGGCGATGCGGTCGGCTTTACCGTCGACCACCGCCTGAACCCCTTGGATGGGGATGATTTTGGGAAGTTGCGGCGAGGCCGGCTGCATGGTGGCGATGCGGTTGTAGCTGTAGATGACATCATCACTGGTCAACTGGCGGCCATGGTGGAATTTGATATCGGGCCGCAGCGTGAAGGTGTACACCAGCCCGTCATCGGACACGCGGACGCTTTCAGCCAGCTCCGGCACCGCTTCATTTTTCTCGGCATCCCACTTGTACAGACTGCGGTGGATGTTCATGGCAACCAGCAGGTCCTGGTAACGGGTCGATTTGTGAGGATCCAGACCAAAGAGATCCCCCCCGTAAGGCGCCATGAAATTCAAGGTTCCGCCGCTGCGCTCGGCCGAAGCCGTTCCAGTCGACAACCCCATGCATACGACAAGTGCCGCCACAAGTAATTTACGCATCGCTGCCTCTCCTTCGGTGATTGGGTTTAATCAAACCGATCAATATTTGGTGCCATACCACAAATGACGCATGGAGCCGCACAACCGGAAATGGACCCATACTGCGGCTTTTTGAGCGGATTAGTCAAGCAAAACATCGGATCGATCAGGTCGGCCCTCCCGGCCGCCACTCGGGCGGTTGGCGCGACGGCCGACCACTGGAAGAAAATTTTGACAATGCATGGTGTTATGCACTATATCCGGAGTCAGGCAACAGCGTCACAGCGGCAACCCGTCAACGCCGGCCGTGCCGGCCAGACCCGTCACGGATTGGTCAATCGAGGAGCGGTTTAAACATGGGTGATGTGTGGTTTGCCATGGGGCTGACCGTGTTTGCGGGCCTGGCTACCGGAATCGGCAGCATCATCGCCTTCACGGCCCAACGCACCAATTATCGCTTTCTTTCGGTGGCCACCGGCTTTTCGGCCGGCGTGATGCTTTATGTCTCGTTTGTGGAGATCTTTTTCAAAGGGCTTGAATCCCTGACGGCCACCTATGGCCAATCGCTGGGGCCCTGGATCAATGCCGCCTCGTTCTTCGGCGGCATTCTGCTGATCGGTTTGATCGACACCCTGGTCCCGTCGGCTGAGAACCCGCACGAAATCCGCGCCGAAGCCGAGACCAGGCCCTTGCAGGACCCGTCGGCACCACTGCCGGACTGCGCCCCAGCCGCTCTGACCGGAGCGGCGGAGCCGGCCGTCAGCGGCCGCGACCCCAGGATCGACGATCGAAAACTGATGCGCATGGGCCTGTTTACCGCCCTGGCCATCGCCATTCACAATTTTCCGGAGGGGCTGGTCACGTTTTTGGCCGCCTTGGAAGACCCGACCCTCGGGATCGCCATCGCCGTGGCCATCGCCCTGCACAACATCCCGGAGGGAATCAGCGTTTCGGTGCCCATCTTCTATGCCACCGGCAACCGCAGAAAGGCTTTCACCTACTCCCTGCTCAGTGGACTGGCCGAACCGGTGGGGGCCGGGATTGGCTATCTGGCCCTGCGGCTCTTTGCCGGCGGTGCCAACGGCGGTATCCCGCCTCAGGTGATGGGCGTGCTCTTCGGCGGCGTGGCAGGCGTCATGGTGTACATCAGCCTGGATGAACTCCTGCCCACCAGCCGGGCCTACGGCAAGGGACACGACAGCATTTTTGGGCTGGTTGCCGGCATGCTGGTCATGTCCCTGAGCCTGCTGCTGATGGGATAGCGCCGTTTCGGCCCCACCCGCCCCATACCGGCCCAGGCCTCGACAACCGCCGTTCCAGGATTTATCGTAGCAAACCGACCGGACCAAACCGAAAGGAAAACCCATGCCAACCAATCGACCGGTTCGTGCAACCCTGAACCGCCAACCGACCACCGAAGGCGCCGGGGTCCGCTTGAACCGCGTTTTCGGCTACCATGAGGCTCCCCGCCTGGACCCGTTTTTGATGCTGGACGATTTTCGTTCCGACCGGGCCGAAGATTATCTCAAAGGCTTTCCCTGGCACCCGCACCGCGGTATCGAGACCATCACCTATGTGCTCAAAGGCGACGTGGAACACGGCGACAGCCTGGGCAACACGGGCGTGATCGGTTCGGGCGACGTGCAGTGGATGACCGCCGGCAGCGGTATCATTCACCAGGAGATGCCCAAAGGGGACGCCGACGGGGCCATGTACGGGTTTCAGCTGTGGGCCAATCTGCCCGCTGCCCAGAAAATGATGCCGCCGCGCTACCGCGGTATCGCCGCCGACCAGATACCCGAGGTCGAACTGCAAAACGGCGCCCGGGCCAAAGTGATCGCCGGGACCGTCGGCGCCACCCGCGGGCCGGTGGACGACATCGTCATCGACCCGCAATACATCGACTGCACCCTGCCGGCCGGCGCGACGTTCAACCACCCGACCGATCCGGATTACACCGCCTTTATCTACGTCATCGGCGGCAGGGGCCAAACCGCCGGTGTGCACATCGCAAACGGAACCCTGGTGCTGTTCGACTCAGGCGACCAGTTGTCCGTCAGCGCCGCCGGAGAACCCCTGCGCTTTTTGCTGCTGACCGGCAAACCCCTGCATGAGACGGTGGCCTGGCGGGGCCCGATTGTGATGAACACCCCGGCCGAGTTGGAAACCGCCTTCCGGGAATATCAGGCGGGCACGTTCATCAAAAACCGATAAACCAAGGAGCCGAGCATGAAAGTACTCATCGTCTACTACTCGACCTATGGACATGTGCACAAAATGGCAGAAGCGGTCGCCGAAGGCGTGCGGCAAGTCGACGGCGCCCAGGCGGTGCTGCGGCGCGTTCCTGAAACGCTGCCCAAAGAGGTACTCGAACAGATGGGCGCGGTCGAGGCCCAGCAGGCCATGGCCCAGGTGCCGATCTGCAGCGTCGATGAGCTGGCCGCGGCCGATGCCGTCATTTTCGGCACACCGACGCGCTTCGGCAACATGTGCGGGCAGATGCGCCAGTTTTTGGACGCCACCGGCCAGCTGTGGGCAACGGGCGCACTGGTCGGCAAAGTCGGCAGTGTTTTCACCAGCAGCGCCACCCAGCACGGCGGGCAGGAATCGACCCTCTTGTCGTTTCACATCACGCTGTTGCACCAAGGGTTTGTGATTGTGGGCCTGCCCTACGCATTTCAAGGGCAGATGCGCATCGATGAAGTGACCGGCGGATCGCCCTACGGCGCGTCAACGATCGCCGGCGGGTCCGGCGAGCGCATGCCCAGCCCAAACGAACTCGATGGGGCCCGCTTCCAGGGTCGGCACGTCGCCACCATCGCCGCCAAGTTGAAGGAGTAACGTCAACTAAGTTGAGCGATTGTCGAGCTTGCCGCAGATACAAGGAAGATGACGTTGCGCTATAGTCAGCTATGCGCGAAGGCATCTGACGCCGTAGATGCGGTAAGATCGGCAATCCCGGAGGGTTTTGCATTTTGGCGACCGAAACGCACGTAACCCCCATGTATTCTATTGCATTTTAGAGATACCAAAATGGGAAACGCCCAACTTAGGTTCGAGTTGTCCCTTCAATGATACCCTATCCGCCCGCAGCGTTGAACAAACGCCCGCCTGCCTGGTTGGGCGCGCTGGTAGTCTGCATCCTGCTGGGGGCTTGCGGCGGGGACTCGGACTATAAAGCAGTCGATTTCGGCCCCCGAACCGATGTGGCTCAGCCCACGCTGAACCCGGGCGGCCCGCCACGCCTGAAGGTGGCCATAGCGGCCATGGTCTCACCCCAGGCGACCTTGACCCATTACCGGGAACTGGTCGACTACCTGTGCACCCATTTGGGATATGACGCCGAACTGGTGCAGCGCAAAACCTATGGCGAAGTCAACGAGCTGCTCGCCAAGGGTCTTATCGACCTGGCCTTTATCTGCACCGGCCCTTTCGCCGCCGCCGGGCAGAGCGCCGGTTTCGAGGCCGTAGCCACCCCCGTCGTCAGGGGGCAACCATTTTATCGGGCCTATCTGATCGTGCACCGCGACAGCAGCGCTGCATCCCTGTCCGATCTGCAAGGCAAAGATTTCGCCTTTACCGACCCGGAATCCAATACCGGTGCGCTGGTTCCCCGCTACTGGCTGAGCCTGATGGGTGCCTCGGCGGATAGTTTCTTCCGCAGCCTCACCTACACCTACAGCCACGACAATGCCATTATGGCCGTGGCCAAAAGGTTGGTGGACGGCGCCGCCGTGGATGGGCACCTGTGGGAATATTACCAGCGGCACAACGCCGACTACACCTCGCAGACACGGGTCATCCGCACATCCGACCCGTACGGGGCTCCACCGATCGTTGTTGCCCAGGGCATGAATCCGCAGTTGAAATCGGCCCTGGTGGACCTGATACTGACCATGCACCAAGATGCCCAGGGCCGGCGCATTTTATCGCAACTGATGATCGACCGCTTTGCGGTGCCCGAAAACGCCTGGTACGCACCGGTCCGGGAGATGCTGACCCGGGTCGGCGGCGTTGGAAAATCCGACAATGGCTCCTAAAAGTCTCAAAAATATGCTGCTGCTGGTGGTGGCGCTGCTGGTGATGACCACCGGCATCACCGTTTCCCAGCTGGTGGCCCACCGCTACAGCATCAGCCTGTTAGAGACCGCCGTGGCTCGCGCCGAGAGTATGGCCCAGAAACTATCCCTGGAAGCGGCCGACAAAATTCTGATCAACGATCGGGTGGCGCTGCAGAAGATGCTCGCGGACCAGATCACCAGCGATCCATCCGTCGCCTACCTGTTTGTCGTTCGCCATGGCCACCTGCTGGCCCACACCTTCGTCAACGGCGTGCCCATTGACTTGATCGAGGCCAACACGCCCCAAAGCGTCTCGAGCGGTCATATCGAAAAAATTATTTCCGAGAACGGTAGCCGATATATCGACGTGGCTTATCCGATCTTCGGAGGAAAAGCCGGAATTTTGCGAATCGGGCTTTCCGAAGCCCCATATCGGAGACAGGTCCGGCAACTGTGGATGCAGATGAGTGTAATCACGTTTGGCATCCTGGTGCTCGCCCTGTCGGTAAGTTACTGGACGATTAGTCGTCTGACCCGTCCGTTGCGGCAGTTGGCCAACTATGCCGAACAAATCGATGAAGGTAATCTGGACACTAAGTTCAGCATAAAGGGAAGACAGGAGATCACCAAGCTGACGTCCGCCTTCAACTCCATGCTCATCCGGTTGCAGGATTACACCCAGCGCATCCGGGAATCGAATCACCAGTTGGAAATGAAAAACCAGGAATTGGATCGGGCTCATAAGCAGCTCGAGACTTCCTTTTCGATCTCACAGGAGATTGCGGCCTTTCCAAAACTGGATCAGATTTGTAGATTCCTGATCAAAACCCTCAAACAAGTGGTGGTATGCCGCAACCTGAATATGATGGTTTTCAACAATGCCATGCGATCCGTCACCCTCGCCAGCCAGAAGCAGACGCTGCAACTGGGGCAGAATGTTTACGACAGAATTGTTGACAGGTTCAGTAGCAAAGAACAGTTGACATTTTTGTGGCGACCGGACATCGACCAGTTGAACTTACCGGATTTTCTGAGTTCGGCCGAGCAGCTCGCCCTTTTTCCCATACGGCATCACGATGTGCTGATCGGAGCCATGGTGGTTGCCTGCACCGGAGAATGTAATTGCATACGGCATGAGTTGGATGTCGTTACCATTATCCTGCATCAGACAGCTGGCGCCATCCATCGGGCAAATTTTTACGAAGAAGAATTGAGGGAGTTGAGGCAGCGTATCGATGTCGAATCTGAATTCAGCGGCCTGGTCGGCCGAGACCCCAAAATGCAGGTGGTTTTCAAACTGATTGAGGACGTCGCCCCGACAGATACGACGGTGCTGATCCTGGGAGAGAGCGGCACTGGCAAGGAATTGGTCGCCCGAGCGATCCATGAAAGAAGCCATCGCTCCGGCAAACCGTTCGTAGTTATCAATTGTACCGCTTATCCTAGCACCCTCCTTGAGAGCGAACTCTTCGGCTACGAAAAAGGGGCGTTTACCGGAGCAATTCGGCGAAAAATTGGACGCTTCGAACAGGCCGACGGCGGTACGGTCTTCCTGGACGAGATCGGTGAGATCGATGCCATGGCCCAGATCAAACTGCTGAGGGTTCTTCAGCAGCAGACCATCGACCGATTGGGCGGCGACCAACCCATCAAAGTGGACGTGCGCGTGATTGCCGCGACCAACAGAAACCTGTCGGACGAGGTCAAGCAGGGTCGCTTCAGAGAGGACCTGTTCTACCGCCTGAACGTCATTCCGCTGCAACTGCCGGCGCTCAGGGATCGCGCCAAGGACATCCATATCCTGGCGCAGCACTTTCTGGAGCGATTTTCCGCGGAGCAGGACAAACCGGTTGTCGGCTTCAGAAGCGAGGCCATGCGCAAACTGATCGACAATACCTGGCCGGGCAACGTCCGCGAACTGGAGAACAGCATCGAGCATGCCGTCGTGCTGGCCAAAGACTCCCTGATCGAATTGAAGGATCTACCTTCATCTATCGTGGAAGCATCCGGTTCTGAGTCGATTAATGAACCACCCACTCTGTTAAAATCCGAAGAACGGCTGATCCGGGAAGTGCTTGATGCCTGCGACTGGAACAAGGCCGAGGCGGCCAGGCAACTGGGCATCAGCCGCAGCACCCTCTATGAAAAGCTCAAACGCCTCAACATCAAAATTCCAACCCTGCATTGAAGCCTCAAACATCGATCATTCAACGTTGATGAACTCGTAAAAAGTCCCGAAAATGTTGTTTTTTAAAATCGCTATCCAATCAATTCAGTTAGTTGCAACATCGAAAACTGAAAAATCTGACTTTTTACGATTCCATCAACGTTGGACGTTCGATGGTAAAAAAAATACATTGCTGTGGTGATGATCTCCCCGGGTCGATCGAACCTATCCTGCGTCATCCACTAAAAATGGTGGCTTAGTGCCAGGGTTAAATTCTTATCGCCTCGACCGGCGATGCACCCCGCCGTCCGGTCACCTGTCTGCCGATCAATTATCCGTCCGGAAAAAGGACATCTTAACTATTTATTATTTATACATATATTGTAACTGTACTGAAAAGCGTCCGAATATCGGACATCTGATAATTATTACCACTCGGTTTCAAGCAAGCGTGTCGTACCGGTCAACCGCCTTTCGGTTACCGAGGCTAAATCTCGCCTTTTAATTAATGCCTAGGATTTATAGTAGTTACCAATAATAAAAGCACTTGGGACCGGTATCGTTTGAAATAGACGTTGTTGCCGAAACACTGTGGCATAGGAATTGCGTTATTTTTGCAATAATCAGACCGGAAGGACATCTCGCGTTAACGACACCATGCCAACGAATCCCATGGAAAAAATCCAGAAAAATAGGAACCTGGTGGTTATCATGGGAACGGATGCGCAGGATGTTGCATCGATCTGCCGCATCATTCAAGAGGGTGATTACCGAACGGCCACCTGCAGCAACCTTAACGGCTTGACATCGATTATGTCCGCCTCATGCATGGCGGCCATTTTGGATCTTGACAGCGTGCCACTGGACAATCGGAGCATACGCGCACTTGCCCTTGCGCATCCGGCTACCTGTTTTTTATGCATCTCCGGCGAACGGTTTCACCCGGATCTGCAGGAGGCCATCAGAAATCATCTATTCGCCTGCCTGCACAAGCCCGTCGATCCGGATGAACTGCACTATTTCCTGCGATGCATCCGAGATGACGCAACCGAATCGCGGGAGCCGCCGGAAGAACGGGCCTGACGGCTGCAGGCTTGTCCGCTTGTACAATCACTTAGTCCGGAATCGATTGAAACCTAAGAAGGAGTGAACATGGACAGAGAAAAAAAGGAGCGCAAATCATTGATGAAGGATTTTCTCGGCAACGTCAACCTGTCGCGACGATCGTTCATCAAGGCCTCGGCGGCCACCGGAGCCGTCGTTGCAGCAGGTTCCGGGATTTCGTTCGAATTGAAAGCCCTGGCTGCGGCGACCGGCGCCCAGGGCCAGGGTATAGGCCAATGGCTGCCGGCCACCTGCCAGGGGTGCACCTCCTGGTGTTCCAAGCAGGTTTATGTCGTGGACGGACGAGCGGTGAAGGTTCGGGGCAACCCCCATTCAAAAGTCAATTTGGGAGCGGGCTGCGTGCGATCGCACCTGGCCATCCAGCAGCTCTATGACCCCGACCGCATCAAGGTCCCCATGAAACGGACCAATCCTAAAAAGGGGCGCAACGAGGACCCGAAATTCGTGCCGATTTCATGGGACGAGGCCCTCGACACCATCGCCGACAAGATTATGGAGCTGCGCGAAAACAACGAGACCCACAAGTACATGCTCATGCGTGGGCGCTATTCCTATTTGCGCGACGTTCTCTACGACCGCATGACCAAGATCATCGGCTCCCCCAACAACATCTCCCACAGTTCCATCTGCGCCGAGGCCGAAAAATTCGGGCCCTATTACACGGAAGCCTACTGGGGCTACCGGCAGTATGACGTATTGAAAGCGCATTACATCCTGCTCTGGGGGGCGGACCCGCTGGCGGCCAACCGTCAGGTTTCCTACTATACCAAGGTGTGGGGAGACGTCACCGACCGGGCGACCATCGCCATCATCGAGCCCAGGCTGTCGGCCTCGGCCGGCAAGGCCGACGAATGGCTGCCCATCATACCCGGCCAGGACGGCGCCCTGGCCGTGGCCATCGCCCACATCCTGCTGGTGGAGGGTCTGTGGTACAAGCCGTTCGTGGGCGATTTCACCGACGGGGTCAACCGCTTTGTCATGGGCGAAACGGTCGAGGAAGAGACTTTCGAAGAAAAGTACACCCACGGCGTCGTCAAATGGTGGAACCTTGAACTCAAGGACAAAACCCCTGAATGGGCGGCCAAGGTCACGGGCCTCTCTGCCGACCAGATCCGGCGTGTGGCCGAAGGCTACGGCAACGCCGCGCCGCATGCCATCTCCTGGGTGGGCGGTGGTCCCTGCATGCAGGTGCGCGGAGGCTATGCCAGCATGGCCTGCCATGCCCTGAACGGGCTGGTGGGAGCGGTGGACAACGTGGGCGGTACCCTGGTCAGCAACAAGGAATACACCGGCAAATTCCCGGAACCGGACGACTTCATGGACGCCATCGCCCAGAAAGGTAAAAAGTACGAAAAGATCGACCAACGTGGACGCCTGCACCTTCCGGCCATCAACTCCGGAAAGCCCGGCAGCGCCGTGGTCACCAACAATGCCGCCGACGGCATTTTGAACGAAGACCCCTACGAGATCAAAGTGGCCATCGGCTACATGAACAATTTCGCCTTTTCCGCCCCGCAGCCCGAACGGTGGGAACGGGCCTTGTCGAAGATCCCTTTCCTGGTGCACATCACCACCAACGCTTCGGAGTTCTCCTGGTTTTCCGACATCGTCCTGCCGGACACCCACCACATGTTCGAAAAATGGGGCTATGTTAAATCCATTGGCAACGGCTATCGCCATGTCACCCTCATGCAGCCCATCGTCAAAAACCTCGGGGACTACAAGATCGACGAAACCGAAATTCCCTGGCTGATCGCCGAAAAACTCGCCGCACGGGGATTCGACAATCTTCTGCGGCACTTCAAGACTTACAAGGACCCGGAAACCGGCAAGGAACCGGCCGACGAAAAGAAGTTCGCCCTGTATGCCCTAAAGCTCGTGACCCAGGACCTTTGGGACCCAGCCCACTACAAGGGCGGCGACAAATTCAGCGGCTGGGAAGAGTTTTGCAAGATCGGCGTGTGGAACTCCGATCCCTACCCCTTCCGCGCCCGCTGGGGCAAGATGAAGACGAAAACGGGCATGTTCGAGTTCTACAGCGAAACCCTCAAAGCGGCCCTGGAGGCGCATGCGGCCAACCACAACACCACGGTGGATACGGTCATGAAAGCCACCAACTACCTGGCCCGCGGCGAGCAGGCCTTCATCCCCCATTACGAGGAGCCGTTCATCCTCGGCGACGAGAAGGAGTATCCCTTCGTGCACGTGGACCACAAGTCCCGCCTCAACCGCGAGGGCCGCTCGGCCAACTGCACCTGGTACTACGATTTCAAGGACCTCGATCCGGGTGAGGAGCTGTGGGACGACGTGGCCAAAATCAACCCCATTGACGCCCGCAAACTGGGCATTCAATCCGGCGACCGCATCCGGGTTTCTTCTGCCACGGGCAGTCTGGTCTGCACGGCCAAGCTTTGGGAGGGGGTCCGCCCCGGCACCGTGGCCAAGTGCTACGGCCAGGGTCACTGGGCCTATGGAAGGCTGGCGTCGAAAACATTCGGCAAGGAGCCTCGGGGCGGCAACAACAACGACATCATCCCGGCCCAGTATGAAGCCTTGAGCGGCAGCTCCGCTTACTACGGCGTGACGCGGATCAAAATCGAGAAAACCTAAGGAGAATAAAAATGCCCAGATATGCCATGGTGATCGACCGTCAACGCTGCGTCGGCTGCGGCTCGTGCAGCATTGCCTGCCGCGCCGAGAACAATCTGTCCGAAGGGGTCTACTGGTCCCACAAGATCACCGAAACATCAGGTGTTTTTCCCAATGTCCGTTTTCATTACCTGCCGACCCTCTGCAACCACTGCACCAATGCACCCTGCGTGCGCGGCTGCCCCACCCGGGCCATGCACAAAATCGACAACGGCATTACCATGCATGATCCCAAAAAGTGCATCGGCTGCCGCTACTGCATGATCAACTGTCCCTACGGGGTGATCTATTTCAACTGGAAAGAATCCCATCCGTTCTGGAAGGACGAACGGGCCGTCATCGACGGGGTGACCTCATCGCCGGCCCAACAGGTCCGGGCCGCGGGCGGCAAGGGCACACCTTACTACAATCCCCAGCAAAATTCGACGACCCCCGATGTGCGCCCCAAGGGGGTTGTAGAAAAATGCACCTTCTGCGAACACCGCGTCAGAGCGGGAATGATGCCGAACTGTGTCGAGGCCTGCCCCGCCGATGCACGCATCTTCGGAGACCTAGAAGACCCCAACAGCAACGTCAATCAGCTGTTGGGCAAGTTCAGGCCCTATCGGCTGAAAGAGGCGCTGGGCACCGATCCGGCAGTGTTTTACATCCGTGATTTCAGCGCGGCCAGCTATCCGAGAACGAAAGGAGCAGTCTAATGAAAGCAAAACTTTGGCTCGGCCTCCTCGGCCTCGGTATTCTCGCAGGCCTGTTTACCGCCTATCGCGTGTATACGGTGGGCTTTGCCCTGTACGCCAAAACCGACGTCCTAGTCTGGACCCTTCCGCTGTCGACCTACATTTTCTTCAGCCTGACAAGTGCGGGGCTGGCGTTTGTCTCCTCGATTCCCGTCGTGTTCGGTATTCACCGTTACGACCCCATCGAAAAACGCACGGTCTATCTTGAGATCTCGGTCCTCATGGGCTCCTTCGTATGCCTCATCCTGCACATTGGCTCGCCCCTGCAGATCATTTACATCTTTCTTTCCCCCAACCCGTCATCACCGCTGTGGTGGCTGGCCATGCTCTACCACGTCTATTTCGTCGTCCTGTTGAGCGCCTTCTGGCGCATCCACACCGCCACGGTCAGCAGGGCCCTTGGGATAACCATATTCCTGATCGCCATCGGCACGTCCACCACCCTGGGCTGGCTGATGGGCATGACCGATGCGCGCCCGACCCTGAACGCCTCCTTCTTTTCGGTCTACTTCCCCCTCACCGGCTTCGCCTCCGGCCTCGCCGCGCTGCTCTTGTTCAGCGTGGTTTCCGAGCGCCTTCGGGGCCGGACCGGGCCGGAGGCCGGCGACGCCCTGCATGACGAGCTGGCCAAGATCATGGGGGTTGTGGCTGGCGTAGTGCTGATTCTGTTTCTCTGGCGTTCCGTCATCGGCGGCATATCCTCCACAACGGATGAATTCCGGGCCTTCAAGCACATGATCGGGTCCCTTCCCTACCACATCGAACTGTGGCTGGGACTGGCCGTCCCCACCCTGTTGATGCTCCTGCCGCAAATCCGCAAAACCGCCTGGGGCAAGATCAGCGCCAGCTTTCTGGTGCTGCTGGGCATGTTCGCCGGCCGGCTGGAGTTCGTGCTGAGCGGCGTGATCCGTCCCCTGGGCCAGATGGCCGAGGGCCGCCCCGAGTTCGTCAGCTACATGCCGACCGTTTATGAAGTATTGGTGGCACTGGCCGGCTTTTCCGTCATGCTGTTGATCTACACCCTGGGTGAACGTTACCTCAAACTCGAGGCGGCCCACGAACACTGATCTGCTGAATACCCGATCGCCGGATGCTTGCCTGATGGCGATCGGGAACCCATTGAACAAGGCACTTCGATCCAGAATATCAAGGAGATGCGTTGACCATGCAAACTAGACAAAAGCTGATCCATCAAGAACGTGCCCGGTCCACCGCCTATACGCGCCTGGCTGATGCCTTCCGGCAGCCGGGCCCGGATCTGCCCAAGGCACTCGATGAACTTGAAGCTGCTCTTGGCCGCATAGAATCCGATACGTTCGAAACTGCCGCCGGCCTCAAACGGTGTTATGCCGACCATTCTGCGCCGTGCTCGCTGGAAGTCGATTACGCCGAACTGTTCGTAGGGCCGTTTATCGTCGCCGCCCCACCATACGGATCCGTCTACCTGGAAGACAAACGGCAGCTGATGGGCGATTCCACCATCGATGTGCGGCGGCATTACCTCAGCCTTGGCCTGGATTTGTCGCCGGATTTCAAGGAAGCGCCGGATCACATCTGTGCCGAACTGGAATTCATGTATGTGCTCATCAGCCAAGGGGTGGAAGCCATCGATGCCGGCGATTACGATCAGCTGGCGGAAATCGTTGGGCATCAACAGGTGTTTCTGGAAAAACACCTCGCGGCGTGGATACCGGCCTTCACGGCTAAAATCATCGACCACGCACGCACCGATTATTACCGGATCCTGGGGGAGCTAACCCGCCACTTCATTACCGAGGAAATGGCTGTCGTCACCGATCTGACTGTGCCTCAATTGGAAGTATCAGCAGCCCGGTAAAGATTCCCACCCGCTCGGCCAAAGATCGACGAACCATCGTCACATCGAATGGAGGAACACCAGGTGCAATCCTTTGAAACCTTATTGGCACAATCGGCCCAAGCCCACGGCCACCTGTGCCCCGGCCAGGTGGTGGGTGTGCGCATGGCCATGCTCGGCTGCCGGCTAATCGGCCTGGATGACCCCACCCGGCGCGATCAGATAAAAAAATTGATCGTATATGTGGAAATGGACCGCTGCACGGCCGATGCGGTGGCCCATGTGACCGGTGTCAAACTCGGAAGGCGCAGCCTCAAGTTCGTCGACTACGGCATCATGGCAGCCACGTTCCTGAATTTGGAGACGGGAAAAGCGTTTCGCGTCCTTTCCACGGAAGAGGCCCGTGATTTGGCTGAGGTTTATGCGCCGGATGTGGCTGAAAAAGGACCACGGCAGCTGGCCGCCTACAAACGCATGCCCGACAGCGTCCTGTTCCGGGTTCAGAAAGTCCGGGTAAACCCCGACGAATGCGACCTGCCGGGTCCAACACGCCGTAAAACGGTGTGCAACATCTGCGGTCAGACCATCCGTGACCGCCGGGAAGCCCTGGTCGACAACCTGCCCGTATGCCGGCCCTGTTCGGGGGCCTGCTATTTCAGCCACGCCCGGGAGGTTTCCTGGCCCGGCATGAGTTGGGCTCCCGGCGAAGCATTGACAGAGGGAACAATGACCCGCGGCGCCCAAGGCCCGGCTGCCACTCGCTGAGGGCGCCGGAACCGCTTCAACCCCCATAACGAGGTTGCCATGCTTAAAAAGATTGACGTCCGAGACGCGGTGGGAACTCGGCTGGCCCATGACATCACCGAGATACGGCCCGGTGAATTCAAAGGCCCCGCCTTTCGCAAAGACCACGAGGTGTGCAATGAAGACATTTGCCACCTGCAGAAACTGGGCAAAAACCACCTCTATCTGATCGATTTAGAAGATGATGAGATCCACGAAAACCAGGCCGCGGCCCTGCTCGCAGAGAGCCTTGCCGGCGCGGGCATCCAGTGGGCGGACAACCCCCGGGAGGGAAAAATCGGCCTGCACGCCGCAACGGATGGTCTGCTGAGGGTCGACGCGGCGGCCCTGGCCGCCTTCAACATGGTCGATGAGGTCATGTGCGCCAGCCTGCACACCCACACGCTGGTAAAAAAGGGCCAATTGGTGGCGGCCACCCGCGCCATCCCCCTGGTCATGAAGCGCGCCCCGGTGGAACGCGCAGCGGCCATAGCCACCCAAAGCGGCGGCGTAATCGCCGTCAGGCCCCTCAAGCAGGCCCGCGCGGGCCTGATCGTCACCGGCAGCGAAGTCTACCACGGACTGATTCAGGACCAATTCGCCCCCATTCTGGGCGCCAAGATCACCGGCCTGGGTTCCGCGGTGGCCGGCACCGAGTTTACGCCGGATGACGAAGCGTTGATCGTGGCTGCCATCCGCCGCCATCTGCAAAACGGATGCGACCTGCTGCTGCTCAGCGGCGGCATGAGCGTCGATCCCGACGATGTCACCCGCAAGGCCATCCAAATGGCCGGGGCCAGCGAGATCCACTACGGCGCGGCCGCCCTGCCGGGCGCCATGTTTCTGGTGGCGTATATCGGCGACATCCCCCTGCTGGGGGTGCCGGCCTGCGGCCTGCACCACCGGGTCACGGTCCTGGACCTGGTCCTGCCGCGCATTCTGGCCGGCGAACGCGTCGGTAAAAAG
The DNA here is from genome assembly GCA_046484885.1 of Desulfosarcina sp. Classification (GTDB taxonomy): domain Bacteria; phylum Desulfobacterota; class Desulfobacteria; order Desulfobacterales; family Desulfosarcinaceae; genus Desulfosarcina. Next base: position 16,212 of record JAWOIA010000072.1, read on the forward strand.
GAACTGGCCTTTCTCGGGCACGGCGGGCTGTGCCAGGATTGCCCCGAGTGCGGCTATCCGCATTGCCCGTTCGGCAAAGGGATGTAGCGGTGACTCTCCATCCGGATTCGACCATCGATTTCAGCGACCTTGAGGAATGCGACGGACCGGGCATCATCCTGGAGCATTCGGGCGTCGACATCAACACCTGCCTGCATTGCCGATCCTGTTCCGGGGGGTGTCCGTTTACGGCGGCCATGGATTACCTGCCCAACGAAATCATTCGCCTGCTGCAATTCGGAATGATCGAAGCGGCCATGGGCAGCGCCACGATATGGACCTGCGTGGCCTGCAATACCTGTTCGGCCCAATGCCCCATGGCCATCGACATCCCGGCGGCCATGGACGTCATGAAACAGATGGCCGTGGCGCGCAAGATCGTCATTGCCGAGCCGGACGTGCTCGACTTTCATCGTGAGATCCTGCGCTCCATCACCAAATACGGCCGCACCCACAAGCTGGAGATCATGCTGCGCTTCAAGCTCAAGACACGCCGCTATTTCAGTGATTTTCAAACCGGCCTGCGCATGCTTGCCAAGCGCAAACTCGACCTGACCCCCTCGCGCATCCAGGACACCGCCACCTTGAAACGGCTGATGAACGGCCTTGAGTGAAGCCATCTCGATGAACGACACCCCACTACGACGCTTTTCATATTTCCCGGGCTGTTCCCTGGCCACGACGGCCCAGGAAAACAACGCCTCACTGATCCGCTTTTTCCAGCTGCTGGGCATAGAATTGCGTGAACTGACGGACTGGAACTGTTGCGGCAGCTCGTCGCTGCACTGCATCGACACCAAGTCCTCGGTCATGCTGCCGGCCCGCAACCTCGCCCTGGCCCCCCCCGACCGGCCGCTGCTGGTTGCCTGCCCCAATTGCCTGCTGCGACTCCAGACGGCACAGGTGACGATCGGCAACGATGCCGCGATGCAGGCATCCTACCAAAAGATCTTCAAGCGTACCTTCGATCCCGGGCTGGAGATTTTGCACGTATTCGATCTGTTGGATCAGCTGGGGCAACGCCGTATGGCCGAGCGGGTGGTCAGACGACTCGACGGTCTTCGCATTGCCGCCTATTACGGGTGCATGCTGGCCCGTCCGCCGGCTCTCAGGCACCACAAAAGCCATCAGGGAGTGATGGAGAATATCCTGAGGCGAACCGGCGCCCAACCGGTCACCTGGAGTTACGCATCCCGATGCTGCGGCACCTTCCTCTCGGTGGTGCGGCCCGAACTGGTCACCGCCATGGTCAACGACATCGTGGCCGGTGCCCAGACATTTGAAGCCGACTGCATCGTGACGGCCTGCGCCATGTGCCATCTCAATTTGGAAGTGCGCTGCACCCTGCCGCAGCCGATCCCCATCCTCCATTTTTCCGAGTTGCTTGCCATGGCCGCGGGTGATATGGAAAGCGAAGCGTGGTTCGCACGGCACTTGATCGACCCGCGCCCCCTGTTGAAAAAAATAGGGATATTGGCCCCCCGGTAGACCACCGCCGAATCTAATAGCGGTCGTTGCCGCCAGCTGTCGGCGCCGCCGGCCGCCAGAAGGCAATGACCCCGGTTGCGGTTCATCGCCCCTGGGCCGTTGATCCTGATCCACTCAACCAACTCACGGCGTTCGGTTCAGTTGCGCTGGAGGGCCTTTCCATGTTCTTTTCCCTGTCCCTTTACCTGGCCCTGGCCGTTTTCAGCCTGGGATCCGTCTACCGGATCGCCACCTGGTTTACTCGCACGGTCGGTTTTGTGGGGCGCGACTTCACCCCGGCCCAACGTCTGGGGGCCGCCATCCGGGGCATTGCGGGGGTGGTTTTCAGCGCCCGGGTGGTTCCCCTGCTCAAAACGCTGATCCTGGATGTCGGCCTGCAGATGCGCATCGCCCGGCAAGACCGGCTGCGCTGGGTCATGCACCTGTTGATTTACGGCGGGTTCACCCTGCTTGTGCTGATGCACGCTCTAGAAACACACATCACGGCCAAACTCTTTTCGAACTACTATTCCACCCTCAATCCTTTCTTCTTTTTACGGGACCTTTTCGGTCTGATGGTGGTCGCGGGCGTGGCCATCGCCGTCTGGCGCCGCTTCATCCTTAAGGTTCCCCGCATGCGAACCAACTGGATGGACCGCTATGCCATCGCCATTGTGGCCCTGATCATCCTTTCCGGCATCGTGCTGGGAGGAGCCAAAATGGCCTCCCACGCCGAGTTCATCCACATGGTGGAAGATTACTCCTTTATTGACGACGAGGAGGAACTCGAGGCCTTGGAAAGCTATTGGGTAGCGCACTATGCAACCGTCTCCCCCACCCGCAAAGGCCCCTTCCCGGACGAGGTGCTGGCGCTGGGCCATGAGGTGCACCTGGCCAACTGCGCCGACTGTCACGCGCCCAATCAATCAGCCGTTGTCAGTTACGCCACCGCCAAGGCCATCGGCCCGATCGCCCTGGCCCTGGATCGGGCCCAGGCAACGACCATCTTGTGGTACATTCACATCCTGGCCTGCTTTGCAGGGCTGGCCTACCTGCCCTTTAGCAAGATGTTCCACCTTTTTTCCACTTCCATCAGTCTGCTGGCCAACGCGGTCATGGACCCCAAGAGATCCCTGCCGCCGAACATCGCCACCCGGCAGGCCATGGAACTGGATGCCTGCATGCACTGCGGCACCTGTAGCCTGCGGTGTTCAGTGGCGCTGGCCTATGCGGCCAACGGCAACCCCATGGTGCTGCCGGGTGAAAAGGTGGCCCTTCTCAAGCGGCAGGCCGCCGGCAAAACCCTTTCCCGGGAAGCCCGGGCCGCCATCGAAGAGGGCATCTACCTGTGCACCAACTGCGACCGCTGCACGGTGGTGTGTCCGGCCGGAATCAACCTCAAGGAGCTGTGGCTGTCGGTGCGTGAGCCCATTTTGGCCCAGGGAGGGCCGGTCTTTTTAACCCTCTCCCCGCTGTCTTTGTTCCGGGGCCTGAATCGGCACCGACTGCCCGCCGTCGGGTATGACCACCCCGTGAACACCGCCCTGGCGACAGTTGCCGCGGCATTCCCCCTGGTCCGGCAAACCGGGACGCCGATCCCCATCACCCCCATCGACCAGGCCTGGGGCCCGGCGGAAGCGCAAAGCCCCTTGAATTCGACCTTTGCCTATTGTTTCGCCTGCGAAAATTGCACCACGGTCTGCCCGGTGGTCAATGCCTTTGAAAACCCCCAGGAGGCCGTCGGTGTTTTACCGCACCAGATCATGCGATCCCTGGGCCTTGGCCAGAGGGACCTGGCCTTAGGGTCGGCCATGCTCTGGGACTGTCTGACCTGCTACCAGTGCCAGGAGCACTGTCCGCAGGGGGTCAAGGTGACCGACCTGCTTTACCAGCTCAAGAACCGGGCCGTGCGGGAAGCCGCCGCCGGCTCTTGAAATCAGCAATCGAATCGGGGAGACCATGAAGAAATATGCGCTTTTTCTCGGGTGCAACATCCCGGCCCGGGTCCCGCAGTACGAACGCGCCGCCCGGGCTGTTCTGGCTAAACTGCAGGTTGATTTGGTGGAAATCCGGCAGTTCAATTGCTGCGGCTATCCGCTGCGCAACACCGACCTGGAAACCGCCCTGCTCTTTTCGGCCCTGAACCTGGCCCTGGCCGAGCGGGAGGATCTGGACATCCTGACCCTTTGCCAGTGCTGCTTCGGCGCCCTCAAGCAGGCCGCACACTTGCTGGCAGGGGATGAAAACCGCCGCCAGGCGGTCAATGCCTTTCTAATCAAGGAGAAACTGAAATACCAGGGCACCGTCACGGTGACGCACCTGCTCTCCCTGCTCCACCGCGAGATCGGTGCCGCCGCGATCAAAGAGACGGTCACCACGCCCCTGGCCGATCTGAAGATTGCCGCCCATTACGGCTGTCATGCCCTGCGGCCCAGCGACATCATGCAGTTCGACGACCCGGTGGCACCGACCGTTTGGGATACCCTGGTGTCCCTGACCGGGGCCGGCAGCGTCATCTGGTCGCAGCAGCTGGAGTGCTGCGGCGCACCGCTGCTGGGCGTCAATGACGACCTCTCGCTGCGGTTGGCCGCCGCCAAAATGGCCAATGCAGCGTCGGCCGGGGCAAACCTGATCAGTGTGGCCTGCCCGTGGTGCCACATCCAGTTCGAAGCCACCCGGCAGCGCAGCCAAGCCGACTGGCACAGCGGCGCCCCGATCGATACCATCCTTTACCCCCAGCTTTTGGGCCTGGCCATGGGAATACCCAGAGAAGCGTTGGGTCTCTGCCCCAACGGAAATGATATCCACGATATGCATGTGTCTAACGCACAATAGGTGAAACGATGTCCCAACAAACCGGTTCCATCATGGTGGTCGGCGGCGGAATCGCCGGGATGCAGGCGGCGCTGGATGCGGCCGATTCCGGCTACTATGTCTATCTGGTCGAGCGCAGCGCCTCCATCGGGGGGATCATGTCACAGCTCGACAAGACGTTTCCGACCAACGACTGCGCCATGTGAATTATCTCTCCCAAACTGGTCGAGGTCGGCCGGCACACGAACATTGAGTTGTTGACCCTGGCGGAGCTCCAGGAAATCACGGGAGAAGCGGGCCACTTTCGGGTCCAGGTCACCCAGCACCCGCGCTATGTGGACCTGGAAAAATGCATTGCCTGCGGCATCTGTGCGGAAAAATGCCCCAAAAAGGTGGTCGACCGCTACGATACGGGATTGCGCAAGCGCAAGGCCGCCTACGTCCAGTATGCCCAGGCGGTGCCACTGAAATACGCCATCGACAAGGACAACTGCATCTATTTTCAAAAGGGGAAGTGCAAGGCTTGTGAAAAGTTCTGCCCGACGGGAGCGATCTGGTTCGATGAGCAGGGAAAGCACCTGGTTCTGGATGTCGGGTCCGTCATCGTAGCCAGCGGCTGTGAGGCCTACGACCCCTCGATCCACGACGTTTATGGCTATCAAACCTCACCCGACGTGGTGACCAGCCTCGAATTCGAACGGATTCTCTCCTCGTCCGGCCCCTTCGGGGGACATCTCGTCAGGCCCTCGGACCACAAGGAGCCCGCCAAGATCGCCTGGCTGCAGTGCGTCGGCTCCCGCGACGTGCACATCGGCGCCCGGGGATACTGCTCTTCGGTGTGCTGCACCTATGCCATCAAAGAAGCGATGCTGGCCAAGGAGCACAGCAAAGCACCGTTGGACACGGCCATTTTTTACATGGATATCCGTACCCATGGCAAAGATTTCGAGCGGTTTTTAAATCGGGGCCGGGATGTCTCCGGCATCCGCTTCATCAAATCCCGCATCACCCACGTGACGCCCGATCCGGCCAATGGCACCCTTTTGTTGCGCTATGTGGACGCCGCCGGCAGACGGGCCGAAGAGGCATTCGACATGGTCGTATTGTCGGTCGGGCTGGGCGTTGGCGCCGAGGCGCGCCTGCTGGCCGAGCGTTTGGGCATCCGCACCGACCATTACGGCTTTGCCCGAACCGCGCCGTTTTCGCCGGTCGAAACATCAGTTGCCGGTATTTATGTCTGCGGCGGCTTCGAAGCTCCCATGGACATTCCTTCGTCGGTGGTCGAGTCGTCGGCGGCCGCCGGCGCCGCCGCAAGCGGCCTGGCCGATGCGCGCTGGACCCTGACCAAAACCAAAGCGATTCCACAGGTAACCGACATCCGCGGGGAACCACCCCGCATCGGGGTCTTCATTTGCCGCTGCGGCACCAATATCGCCTCAGTGGTGGATGTGCCGCAGGTGGTGGCCTACGCCCAAACCCTGCCCTTCGTGGTGCATGCCGAGGAGAGCATGTTCGCCTGCAGCCAGGACACCCAGGAGATGATGGCCACGGTCATCCGCGAAAAGCGTCTCAACCGGCTGGTGGTGTCGGCCTGCACCCCCAAAACCCACGAGCCCCTGTTTCAGGAGACCGTGGCCAATGCCGGAATCAACAAGTACCTTTTCGAAATGGCCAACATTCGCAACCAGTGCTCCTGGGTCCATGGCCAGACGCCCGAAGCCGCTACCGAAAAGGCCCGGGACCTGACCCGCATGGCCGTCTCGAAGGTGGCTCTGCTGCAGCCGCTCGACGAGCCCGAACTGGCCATCAACCCCCGCGCCCTGGTCATCGGCGGGGGCGTGGCCGGCATGAGCGCTGCCCGGGCGCTTTCGGCCCAGGGGTACCACAGTTTCCTGGTGGAGCAGTCGGATCGACTGGGCGGCCGGGCCCTGAGCCTGCACGAAACCTGGGATGGCGGGAACGTACAAGCCTATTTGAATCAGATGATCCAGGAGGTCGCATCCGACGATCGGATCCAGGTCCACCTCAACGCCGCCGTCAAAAAAGTGGACGGCTTCGTGGGGAGCTTCAAGACCACCATCGAACAGGCCGGCAGCGACGCGCTCCTGGAGCACGGCGTAGCCATCATCGCTTCGGGAGCCTCGGAATACCAACCCGATCTCTATTTCTACGGTGCCGACCCCCGGGTCATCACCGCCCTGGAGCTGGATCGACGCCTGATCCAAGGCGATGCGTCGCTTTCCTCCTTGAAAACAGCTGTTTTCATCCAGTGCGTCGGGTCGCGCATTCCCGAACGCCCCTACTGCTCCAAAGTGTGCTGCACCCACAGCGTCAAAAACGCCCTGGCCCTCAAGACCCTGGCGCCGCAGACAACCACCGTCGTTCTGTATCGGGACATGCGCAGCTACGGCCTGCGTGAAGATCTGTATCGCCGGGCCCGCGAAGCCGGGGTTATCTTCATCAAATACGATGAGTCGGCCGGACTGCGGGTCGAGCAGGCGCACGGCGAGCTGACGGTGGTCTTCACCGATACGGCCCTGCGCCGTCAGATGATCGTTCGACCGCAGCTGCTGGTGTTGGCCACGGCCATGGTGGCCCCTAAAGAGAACCCGCTGGCCCAGATGTTCAAGGTCACCTGCAACGACGACGGCTTTTTCATGGAAGCCCACGTCAAACTGCGGCCCGTGGACTGCGCCACCGACGGCGTCTTCATCTGCGGGCTGGCCCATGCCCCCAAGCCCCTGGACGAATCGATCACCCAGGCCCAGGCCGCCGCCACCCGCGCGGTGACGCTGCTGGCCAAGCAGACGATCCGCATGCCGGGGACCGTGGCCCAGACCAACCCGGCGGATTGCAGCACCTGCGGGGTGTGCGTGGCCGTGTGCCCCTACACGGCACCGTCCTTCATCGCCGCCGACGCCCGCATGCATGCGGGCAAGGCCCAGATCAACCCGGTGCTGTGCAAAGGCTGCGGCTTGTGCGTGGCGTCGTGCCGATCCGGCGCCATCCACCTGAAGGGGTTCGACGACGATCAGATCTTTGCCCAGATTTTCGCCTGAATGGCGATTCACAGCAACCGCCATGCCACTGCGGCGATCCCGACAGGCCGGCATTCGCCCGATCAGGGCACCACAGCGGTGGCTCGGATTGCCGACAAGACCGAGATGCAACCGTTAACCGGGGAATGAAATCATGATCACCGTTGAGGATTTGCTGAAAGACAAAGGCCGGCAGGTGCACACCACCACACCGACCACCAGCGTATACGAAGCCCTTAAACTGATGGCCGACAAGGGCATCGGCGCACTGGTGGTTCTCGAGGATCAAAAATTGGTCGGCATGATCTCCGAACGGGATTACGCGCGCAAGATTATTCTCAAAGGCAAGCTTTCTCAAAACACCCAGGTTGGCGAGATCATGTCCCAAAATGTGGTTTGCGTCAACCGTCGGGAAACCATCGAACGGTGCATGGCGCTGATGACCGAGAAAATGGTCCGCCACATGCCAGTGGTCGAAGACGACCGCATCAAGGGTCTTATCTCCATCGGGGACGTAGTCAAATCGATCATTTCCACCCATGAAGTCAGCCGATCGATTATCAACGTCCTGCTGCAGCACTCGCTGGGCGACATGAGTCTCAGCGACCTGTTAAAAGAGACCCTGGATCTTATCCTCTCCATACCCTGGCTCAGTTTCGAGAAGCGGGGAGTTGTCTTCATCGTCGAAAAAGGTTCCAACCGGTTGACCATGGCTGCTGAAAGCGGGCTTTGCGACATCATTAAAGATTCCTGTGCACAGGTGCCGCTGGGCAAATGTCTCTGCGGCCGTGCAGCCGTTTCTCAGAACATTGAATTTTCCGATGGCCTGGACGCGCGCCATGAGATTCGCTACGATGGCATAGCCCCCCACGGCCATGTGTGTGTTCCGATCTGTTATGAAGGCAGCACCCTCGGAGTACTTACCATATATGTTCGGCCCGGGCACCAACGCTCCCAGCAGGAGGAGGCTTTCTTAACGGCAGTTGCCAACACCCTGGCCGGCATCATCATGCGCAAACGCCTGGAAGCGGAACTGGTTCAATCGGCGCGCCTGGCCGCTGTGGGGCAAACGGTGGCCGGCCTGGCCCACTGCACCAAAAGCATCCTGTTTGGCCTCGAAGGCGGCATTTACATCGTCAACAAGGGAATCCGCAAAGACGACACCCAAAAACTGCTCACCGGCTGGAACATGGTCCAAAAAAACATCGCCAAAGTATCTAACCTGGTGATCGACCTTCTGGATTACGCCAAGAAAGGTTCGCCGCAATATGAAATCTGTTCACCCAATAGAATTGCGGAAGAGGTTTGCGAACTCATTACCTACAAGTCTCGAGACCTTTCGGCGGGTCAGATAACCTTTATTCGGGATTTTGCGCCCGATTTAGGCCACTTCTTGCTGGATCCCAAAGGGATTCATCGCTGTCTGCTCAACTTGATTGACAATGCCGTTGATGCCTGCCTCTCCGATGAGGCGGAAGGCAAAAACCACTGGGTAAAAATAACCACCCGCAAAGAAGGCGAGGATACCCTGGTGCTGCAAGTGGCGGACAACGGCTGCGGCATGAGCAAAGATGTCCGAGAACAAATGCTCAGCGCTTTTTTTACCACCAAGGGGTCCAGGGGCACCGGCCTTGGCCTGCTCATCACCCAAAAAATCGTCCGCGAACACAAAGGCAGCCTGAGTGTAACCTCAACGCCTGGAGAAGGTTCGGCTTTCACTATTGTGCTTCCCCGTCAACTCCCAGCTTCACTGAACCAAGGCCAGACCTGAAACATGGCATGGGCCCATCTTCAAAAAAGCAGGCCCAATGGCAGCCTGGATGAGTTGATCACCTTTTTTGCGGCCACGGTGGCCCATCTTCCCGAAGTCAAGCTGGACAAGCTGATCTACATCGCCCACCTTTACCACTACGCCGATGTCGGAGAGCTGCTGACCCCAATCCGGTTTTTCAGCCTTGCTTTCGGGCCGCATGCACCGACCATTCGAGTCGCGGTAAAAGCGTTGCTGGAGGGCCAGGCCATATCCATGGTGGCGTCTCGGACATCCTCGGATCCGGTTTACTCGAACCCTTGTTTGATCGTGAAAGCCGGTGCACCCATGGCAGCGGGCTTGGCTTCGTCTCAGCTACGGTCAATGCAGGAAGTTTTGCAAGAGTGGGGTGACCAGCCTTATGAGCGGATCCTTGACTTTTCCACCAGAACCGTGCCCTATTTGTCAACGCCCTACCGGGAACCGATAGATTGGGCCGCGAGCCCGCCCTGCCGTGAGCTCAAACGCAGCTTGTCCCTAGCCCAGCGGGCCGCAATTCACCAATTCGTAGACCAACCGCAGGCACCCTTGGAGAACTTTGAAGTCGACGGCCAGGCAGACCCGCTCTCCATCAGCGAGGTTGCCGAAATATACCTGGCTCTTGCCGGTGGGCGGCCGGAAAGCCTTCCGGATCGAGAACACCTCGGGTTTGATCGGCAAGCGGTATCCCGTGCCCTCACCGGATCGGGTGCAAAGACGAACCCCGGACTGAAGGTGTACCCGGATGAGATTGCCGAAGCCGCCCAAATTACGGATGCGCTGTTCTCCGGCTTGTGTTTTAAAAACCTGAGCGCCAGAGTGGCCTTGATCGCCGGAATGTTGTTTTTGAAAAAGTGCGGTTATGTTTTTGATGGAAACGTTCTGGAAAGCCGATGGCCCCCCGGCCATTCCCGCCAGATTTTTCAGGAGTGGTTTTGGAAGGTTGGCCTAAAAGTTGACACGGCACCAAAGAGTTGTTAGGGGATGTTTTTGCGATATCGTGAGACCTTGCGACAATGGTGACAATTACCTGCAACCAAAGGAGCCTTGGTGATGAGCAAGATCGTTTTGGCCATTGATGATGAGCTGGATACCTTGACTTTTTATTCGGAGGTTTTGGAAGATCACCACTACACACCGCTTACTGCGGTGAACGGCGTAGACGGTCTCAAATTAGCTCGGGAGAAAAAACCGGACTTGATCCTCTTGGACATCATGATGCCCAAGAAAGACGGGACCAAAACCTATAAAGAGTTGAAGAGCGACCCGGATCTCAGGGACATCCCGGTCATCATCATCACGGGTATCGCCAAAGAAGTGGATTACAAAACGCTGCTGGCCAGGCCGTCAACCGGAAAAATATCCCCCCAAAGCCATTTGGTAAAACCCGTTAGCGCCGAGGAATTGATCAAAACGATCAAGGCGGTGCTGCCCTGACCGCATTGCCGGTGACAAAGCCTAACCGATCACCGAAAAGCTCGAGTTGGGGTTGATCGTGCGCAGCCTTGAGTAAAAGCCGACGTTGCACGCTCGCTTGGTGTACTTCATGCTAAAGCGCACCGGGTCGCGGTCGTGATCGTGGCCGCCTTCGACCGCCTCGACCAGTTCAGCCATCAAGACGCCCACCACCGGTGCATTTTTGAATTGATTGCCGCTGGTCCCCACGGCCATGTAAAACCCGTCCAATGACGAACGGTCGTAGATCGGAATCCAGTCGTCGGAACAGTCGTAGAGGTCCACGACCCCGCTGGGCTGGCTGGGGATGCGCAGGCCTCGGATGCGCTGGGCTTCACGCATGACCTGGGTGGTCCACTGCTCGGTGAAGTTGGTGTTGTAATCGTCCGGGTCATCGACGTACTCGAGGGTGTCGCACGCCGGGTCCTCTGAGCCGATCAGGATGTTGTTGCCCACCTCGGGCCGGGAGTAACAGCCGATGTCGCCGTCGGAGATGATGGTGCCCAGCTGATTGTAGTCGAACCCCTCGGGGGCGGCCACGTGGCAGACCTCTTGGCGCAGGGCCCGGGTCTTGATGTTCATCCCGGCCTCCACACCGGCCATGCGGTTGATGATAAAGGAGTGCGGACCGGCCACGTTGATGACCACGGGGGCGTCGATCTGGGTTCCATCCTTGAGGGTGATGCCGCTAACGCGGTTGTGGTGCCGCCGGATCTCGACCACTTCGGCTTTAAAGCGGAACCGGGCGCCGGCCGCTTCGGCCGCCCGCTGCACGTTGTGGGCCGACTGCTTGGGATCGGATATCAACCCCGATTCAGGCACGTAGATGGCGCCGGCGACATGCTCGGCCGTGGGTCGGCCGAAGCGCTCATCACTGGGCAGCGTCGGCGGCCCGAAAGCGCTGGTATCGAGCAGCGGCATCAGCTTGGGTATATCCTGGGGGGCGTACTCCAGGTAGGGCACGCGCAGTTCGTCCAGCGCAGCCATCACCTGTTTCAGGTGGTGGTTTTTTTCGGTCTTGAAGACCAGGCAACCGGTGTTGATATACTTGACCAGCCCGGTTTCATCCACCGTTGCCAAATATTTGGGCCAGTCCAGCCAGTAGTAGTAGCCCTCCCGGGCCATGGCAACACCGTCGGGGGTCGAATAGTGCAGCCGGATAACCGCGCAAGATCCCGAGGTGGACCCATGGCCCGCTTCGGGCAGTTTGTCGACATTGACCACCCGGTAGCCCCGTTTGGCCAGTTCAAAGCCGGTACAGGCGCCGATGATGCCGGCCCCGATAACGATCACATCCGCTTTCTCACCCATCTGTGCTATCCTTTCCAATCCTTGCAGTCAGTTGCGGTAATCCGGCGACCCGGGCGAAACCGGATCGGCGCAGGTTGACAGCCACCCCTGAGCAGGCACCTCTGGCTGCTGGTAATCGCACCAACCTGGGGCCCCCACCGGGGCCGGGTTCGTGCATTGGTTTTCAGGGCGGTCAGGCTATCAGGGAAAACATGACCAACGGCAGGGCGTTGAAGTTGATTTTAAGAAACGTCAGCCCGGCAACGAAAAAGAAGGCTTTTTTCAGATGCCGGTCGTTGATGCGCTGCCACACTTTTTCAGCGGCTTTCCGGGCGCGGAAATGAATCACGCGTTTGCTGTACCGGATATTCTTTTCCACCAGATTCGGGTAGTTGTTGAGGCTGCTTTTCAGTTTGGCGCCGTTGGACTGAAGTTTATTCAGCAGTTTCGACTCTGCACCCATCACCTTAACGCCTTTGCGGCCGACCGCATCCAGAAAGGCCTGGCGGCTGGGCCGGCAATCGACATAGGTGACCGCGCTGCCCATCTGTTGAATGCTGTGGCCGTCGCTGCCGCCGGTAATGGCCCGGTCCAGGTTAAACCCCAGCAAGGCGCTTTTCAGGTTCCAGCGCTTCAGGTTTTCCGAATTGATCACCTCCACGCCGTCGGCCATGCGCAGCAGGCGGTCGAGCTGCACGGCCGAAAAACTGTGGTTGCAGATGCCGGTATAGGCCGCCGAATAGGGGTGGGCAAACACCACCACGCTGTTGTACTGGCGGGCACGCCGGATGATGGATTCCACACTCAGGCCGATCGAGGACATGACCGTCAGCCCCAGAAAAGGCGCAACGTCGACGGCATAAAAAGCTTTGAGATCGTCGACGCGGTAGAAGTAAACCAGCACATGCGCCCCCTCCTGGGAGGTGACTTCAATGCCGGGGATGCTCAGCACGTCGGCGTAGCCGTCGAGCTCCACCGCCCCCGCGATGGCGTTGTGGTCGGTGATGGCTACACCGATCCCCAGCTGCCGCGCCCGCTGGGCGATCTGCGCCACTGCGTCGGCACCGTCCGAATAGTGCGAGTGAAAATGCAGGTCGACCACCGTGCCGGATTGGGCGAGCAGGTCCAGACGGGGGATTTGAAACTGAATTCGGTTGATCGTGTCCATATCTTCTGATCGTGACCGTTTTTTATTAAATTGTGAAACTAACCGCTAAATTTAGACCAACCGCACCCGGTGTCAACAGTTATTTTTTTTCCCGGCCGGCCGGGGCCGACCCAACCGGCCGCCGCAGCCGCGGCCGCCAGTTCCAGTTATCGGCCCTGGACGGCAAAACTGAACCTGTTTTTTGGTATCCGGAAGAACACGCACCCGGTGGCGTTTTCATGGGGTGGTTGGGGGGCGGGGGGGGAAGGACAGAGGGCAGAGGGCAGAGGGCAAAGGGCAAAAGATTGAACGTTCAACATCCAACGCTCAACGTCCAACGTCCAATGAAAGGGCAAACGGACGAGGACTGAGTTAAGGGCAAAAGATTGATGGTCTCGTAAAAAGTGAGATTTTTCAGTTTTCGATCTTGTAAGTAACCGAATTAATTGGATGGAAATTTTAAGAAACAACATTTTCGGGGCTTTTTACGGATCCGTCAAGAGTGATTACCCCGCCCGCACACACCTATTCCGACCGATGGCCCCACCCTGCTTCCCGGCTGGCGGGAAAACCCGAAGCGGTCCCGCCGGGCACCAACCGGAAGTGCCCGGCTCCAGCCCGAAATAGGCTTGAATTTGCCGGCCCAGGTGCTTATAGTCGTTCATTATGAACGAACACGACCAAAAAATACCCGACCCCAAGGAACTCGAGAAGGAGCTGAGCGATTTTCTGGCCAAGAAATTCGGCAGCAGCGTCCGCCTGTCCACTCCCGTCGTCTTGCCCCAGGCGGCCAAAACCGAAGAGAGTGAACCGCCGCCCAAAACCCGCTCGACCCTCAACTTTGACCTCAAACCCCAGGACCTGGTGGCCTATCTGGACCAGTACGTGGTCAAGCAGACCAAGGCCAAAGCCATTCTGGCCACCAAGGTCTGCACCCACTTCAACCGCATCAAGCACATTCAAAGCGCCCCAGACCAGTTCAGCGACATGGTCGGGGTTATCAAGAACAATGTGCTGATGCTCGGGCCCACCGGTGTGGGCAAAACCTACATGGTGCGCCTGATCGCCAAAAAAATCGGCGTCCCTTTCGTCAAGGGCGATGCCACCAAGTTCAGCGAAACGGGGTACGTCGGCGGCGACGTGGAAGACCTGGTGCGGGATCTGGTCCGCGAGGCCAACGGGGATATGGAACTGGCCCAGTACGGCATCATCTATATCGACGAGGTTGACAAAATCGCCTCCAGCCACAACCTGATCGGTGCCGACGTCTCCAGGACCGGCGTGCAGCGGGCCCTGCTCAAGCCCATGGAAGAGACCGAAGTGGATCTCAAGGTCCCCCATGACCCCATATCCATGCTGCAGGAGATCGACCGCTTTCGAAAAACCGGTAAAAAAGAGAAAAACAGCGTCAACACCAAACACATTCTCTTCATCATGAGCGGCGCCTTCAATGGCCTGGACAAGATCGTCTCCCGGCGCGTCGCCGACAAGAAAATCGGCTTCGGGTCGTCGCTGGTCAACCCCGCTCAGGACCAGCAGATGCTCGCACGGGTCAAATCCGAGGATCTGGTGCAGTTCGGGTTCGAGTCCGAGTTCGTGGGCCGGCTGCCCGTGCGCAGCGTCTTTGACCGACTGACCGAGCAGGACCTGTGCGACATTCTCAAGAACCCCAACAACCCGATCATCCTGGGCAAGAAGCTCGATTTTGCGGCCTACGGCATTGACATCAAGTTTCAGACCGAGGCGCTGGAAGAGCTGGCCCGGCGGGCCTACGATGAAAACACCGGTGCGCGCGGACTGGTCAGCGCCGTGGAAGAGGCGTTGCTGCCGTTCGAAAAAACCCTGCCCTCGACCTCGATCCGCCGCTTTGCGGTCACCCGCCCGGTGATCGATCGGCCGCAGCAAAGCCTCGACCAGCTGCTCGAGCAACCCGAAAACGACGCTATCCGACACACCTTTGAACAGCTGGCGGCCGACGAGTCCCAGCGCATCATCGCCTATGTCGGCGCCAACCGCAGAACCTTCAGTGAAAAATACGGCATTCAACTCACCGATTCGCGCATCGAACTGGCCGCCCACATCTACTGCCGCCAGGTGACCGACATCGACAAGGTCCTCAAAAAGGTTAAATTCTATTACGAAGAGACCAAAACCATCGAGCTTTACTTTATTAAAAACAACGGCATCAACATTGTCCTCGAAGAAGAGGCCATCGATGCGATCATCGCCCACTGCATAGACACCGCGAGCACCCCGGAGGGGTACTATCGCCAATTGACGGCCGATTTCGAGCATGGGCTGAAACTGGTCCGAGAAAAAACCGGGCGGACGCGTTTTTTCATCACGCGCGAGGCTCTGGAAAAACCGGAAACGTTTATCGCCGATCTGCTCAAACCGGGCGCGGACGCTTCTTCGCTGCTGCCGGTGCAACCGGGCAGCCTCCCAACAGGCTAAATTCGAATGATTGGAATTTCAAAGCTGTACTGCGGAACCGTTGAGCCGTCCGACGCCCTGCGCTATGGCCGCCACTCGTCCAGCCTGCCATCGCACCTGCTGCAGTTCTCGGCCGACAAGCGCCCGGTGGTGGTGTGGAATGTAACCCGCCAGTGCAACCTCAAGTGCGTGCACTGTTACGCCCACGCGACCGCAGCCGCGGTGGCCGACGAGTTGAGCACCTCCGAGGGCCACGCGCTGATCGATGATCTGGCCCGCTTCGGCGCCCCGGTGATTCTGTTTTCCGGCGGCGAACCTTTGGTGCGCAACGATCTGCCCCAGCTGGCCGCCTATGCCGTCTCCAAAGGGATGCGGGCAGTGATCTCCACCAACGGCACCCTTATCACGCCCGACGTGGCCAGGACCCTTAAAGCCATCGGCCTCTCCTATGTGGGCATCAGCCTGGACGGCATGCGGGCCATCAACGACCGCTTCAGGGGCGTGCCCGGCGCCTACGACAAGGCTCTGGCCGGTATTCGCAACTGCCAGGCGGCCGGCATCAAGGTGGGGCTGCGCTTTACCATCAACCGCTTCAACGTGGGCGACATCCCGGCCATCTTCGATCTGCTCGAACAGATGCAGATCCCCCGGGTCTGCTTTTATCACCTGGTCTACGCCGGCCGCGGGTCCAAAATGGTGCAAGAGGATTTGAGCCGGGCGGAAACCCGCCAGGCGGTTGACCTGATCATCGACCGCACCCGGGCACTTTACGCCAAGGGCCTGGCCAAGGAGGTGCTGACGGTGGACAACCACGCCGACGGCCCGTACCTGTACCTGCGCCTGCTCAAGGAGGACCCCCGGCGGGCGGCCGAGGTTCTGGAGCTGCTCAAAATGAACGAGGGCAACAACTCGGGGCGCGGCATCGGCTGCGTCAGCTGGGACGGCGAGGTGTATGCCGACCAGTTCTGGCGGCACCACAGCTTCGGCAACGTCCGTCAGCGCCCCTTCTCCCAGATCTGGACCCAGCCCGAAGACGAACTGCTGCGCAAGCTCAAGCATAAAAAAGAGTATGTGACGGGCCGCTGTGCCGGCTGCGCCTGGCTCGACATCTGCGCTGGCAACTTCCGGGTGCGCGCCGAGGCGATTCACGGTGATGTGTGGGCGCCGGATCCGGCCTGCTATCTGACCGACGAGGAGATCGCCCAGACCCTTTGACCGCCCGGCGGACGTCGCAACGGTCGCTTTGCCTTCCACCATCACCACCAGGAGCCCAGATGCTGTTTCCCGATTATCGCCCCCGCCGAATGCGCCGGACCGAAGCCCTGCGCCGCATGATCCGTGAGACCGAACTGTGCGTCAACGACCTGATTCTACCCCTGTTCGTCGTGGATGGCAAAGGGGTCCAGAACCCCATCCCATCCATGCCGGGGCAGTATCAGCTCTCGATCGACAACCTTGTCAAAACGGCCCGGCAGGCCGTTGAACGGGGCATTCCGGCCATCATTCTTTTCGGCATCCCCGCCAAAAAGGATCCGCTGGGTACCCAGGCCTACGCCCGCGACGGCATCGTTCAGCGCGCCGTCAAGGCGGTTAAATCCAAACTGCCGGATTTGGTGGTCATCACCGATGTCTGCCTGTGTGAATACACCGACCACGGCCACTGCGGTTTCGTGGACGGCGGCAGCATCGACAACGACGCCAGCCTGGACCTGTTGGCCAAAGCGGCCCTGTCGCATGCCCAGGCCGGGGCGGACATGGTGGCGCCGTCGGACATGATGGACGGCCGGGTGGCCGAAATCCGCGACCTGCTCGATGAGAACGATTTTTCGAACACCCCCATCATGGCCTATGCGGCCAAGTATTGCTCGGCCTACTACGGCCCCTTTCGCGAAGCGGCCGGCAGTGCGCCCCAATTCGGGGATCGGCGGACCTACCAGATGGACCCGGCCAATGCGCGTGAGGCCATCCGCGAGGCCACCCTGGATGTGCAGGAGGGCGCCGACATCATCATGATCAAACCGGCCCTGGCCTACCTGGACATCATCTGCCGGGTGCGCGACGAAGTGGATCTGCCCGTGGCGGCCTACAACGTCAGCGGCGAGTATGCCATGATCAAGGCGGCCGAACAGATGGGCTGGATCGACGGTCAACGCGTGATGCTGGAGACCCTGACCGCCATCAAACGGGCCGGCGCTGACATGATCCTGACCTACTTCGCCCTGGAGGCCGCGGCCCTGATCAACCGCTGACCGCATGCAGGTTCAGCGTCGTCAGCACCACCGACCATCGACCGCCCCCCGAGCGCGATGGTCTTGCGAGGAGCATCGCCACCATGCCTGCCGGCCCACGCCCTGAAAAACACCGCCCGTCCCAGCGCCACGGTCACACTTCCGGCAAAGGCCAGACCCTGCGGCTGGTGGCCTGGGAGACAACCCGCAACTGCAACCTGGCCTGCATCCACTGCCGGGCCTCGGCCACCAAAGGTCCCTACGCGGGCGAACTCGATACCGGCCAGGCCCTGGCGCTGCTCGATCAAATCGCCGCGGTGGGCCAGCCGATCATCATTCTCACCGGTGGCGAACCCTTGCTGCGCGCTGACATCTTCGACATCGCCAGCCACGGCGACCGCCTGGGGCTGCGCATGGTGATGGCCCCCAACGGGACGCTGATCACCGCCGCGGTGGCCCAAAAAATGGCCGCCAGCGGCATTCGGCGCATCAGCGCCAGCCTCGACGGGGCCACCCGGGAGTACCACGATCAATTCCGAGGGGTCGCGGGTGCCTTCGACGCCGCCCTGCAGGGCATCGAACACGTCAAGGCCGCGGGAATCGAATTTCAGATCAACACCACCATCACCCAGGCCAATCTGGATCAGATCCCAAAAATCCTGGAACTGGCCGAGCGGCTGGGGGCGGTGGCCCATCACATCTTTCTGCTGGTACCCACGGGGCGGGGAAAATACATCCTGGACCAGGCCATCGACGCCGAGGCCTACGAAGCGACCCTGAACTGGTTCTACGACCAGCGCGAAAAGACCCCCCTGCAGCTCAAGGCCACCTGCGCGCCCCACTACTACCGCATACTGCGGCAGCGCGCCAGAGCCGAAGGCAAACCCATCACGTTTCAAAGCCATGGCCTGGATGCCGTGACCCGCGGCTGCCTGGCCGGAACGGGCTTCTGTTTTATCTCCCACACCGGGGTGGTGCAGCCGTGCGGCTACACCGATGTCGCCTGCGGCGACATCACCCAAACCCGCTTCGGCGACATCTGGAACCACTCGCCCGTGTTTTTGAAACTGCGCGATTTCAATCAGTTGCAGGGAAAGTGCGGGGCGTGTGAATACCGGGCGGTCTGCGGTGGCTGCCGGGCGCGAGCCTTCGAGGCCAGCGGCGACTACATGGCTGAAGAGCCCCTGTGCGCCTTCCAGCCGGAAAAGGCCGCCCCGGTCTGAAGGTCGAACCGCCGTGTCAGCCCACTCTGGGGCAATCGGTTTTACAACAGTCCTTGACACCCGGCGCTTTTTTTTCTACTTTTCCCGTACTGACCCAAATTGCATCCCATCCCGACCGCCCGGCGGCACGACGAAGACCGAACTCGAAAAATAGGTTGCGCTGAAAATGAATGAAATCCAACAGGACGTAAACCTGGATCAGGGGAGCGTCGTCGAAAAGATCCTGGATGATCAGATCAATATCGATTCACTGGAGGAGTTCAAGGACCTGCTTGAGGTCTTCCCCGACGACCCGGATCTGTACCGCAAGTTCGCCGACCTGTGTTCCCAGAGAAACAAACGCGAAGCGGCGCTGATGGCCTACCATAAAGCCTCTGCCCGTTACCTGGACGCCGGCATGGTGCTGCAATCCATCGTGGCCAAGATTCTGGCCTGGAGCATCGTCCAGCCGACCCACCGCGAAGGGCGCCGGTTCCATGAGCGGGTGCACCGCCAGGGCGGCGGCGACAAGCCGGCCCAGATCCTTTTTTCCCAGCTGGACTATACCGAAATGGTGGCACTGATGCTGCGCCTGGCGCGGGTGCGCCTGGCACCGGGCGAGGTGGTTTACGAAAGCGGCAGCGAGGCCCAAGACATCTACTTCATTATCGCGGGTGAATTGACCGAAACAGCGCCCCGCCGCAAGCGTGGCAGCACCGCCCCCACCATCGCCCTGGGGGAAAATGACATTTTCGGAGATATCTTTCCCCTGGAGGAGCGGTCGTTTTGCCGGGGGCGGGTGGTCGCCACCACGGCTGTGGAGCTGGTGAAAATTGCAAAGCCCGTGCTCAGAGCCAGCTGTTACCGCTACCCGCGGATTCGGGAACTGCTCGAACGCTTGAGCCGCATCCGGCTTACCCATGATCGCGACCGCACCTGGCAGACCGTTCGGCGCTCCTGCCGCTACTGTCTGCCGACCGATGTCAAACTGGAATTGAAAACGACGCACGCCGAGCAACCGCAGCTCATCCTCGGCACCTCCAGAGACCTTTCCACGGGCGGGATCTGCGTCGCCCTGCCCAGTGATACCCCCCGTTCCGAAATCGATGGGTTGCTAAAAAAGAAAACCACGCTGACGATCCTCGAGGGGACCAAAACGGTCATCGACCGACTGGCAGGGCATGTCATCTGGTTAAAAACCGTCGGCGACGAGAGCCACCCGACCACTCTGATCGGCGTCGCATTCGATCCCATGGCCGAAGAGACGGCAATCGCCCTGAATGCGTTCTGCACCATATCCAACGACGAGCAGGAGATGATCTGGAGTCTATGGAACCACCTGGTGCGACACTGACAGCCAAAGACTGGAAACGAATGCACGCACAGCACACGCACAGCAGCCCGGCACCCTCACCGCAGGTCTGGGCGGTAGGGGGCGGAAAGGGAGGCGTCGGCAAGAGCGTCCTCAGTGTTCTCTTTGCCATGGCGCTGGCCGAACGGGGCAAAGAGACCGTGGTCATCGACGCCGATTTAGGCGGGGCCAACCTGCACACCTTCATGGGCATCCGAACACCCGGCAAAACCCTAAACGAATTCATCAGCCGCCAGTACGACAGCTTGGATGACGTCTGCATCGGCACGGAGCAGCAGGGGCTCAGAATCATCTGCGGCGCCAACGAAGTGCTGAGCCTGGCCAATCTGCAGTACGCCCGCAAAACCAAAATCCTGCAAGCCATATCCAAAATGACGGCTGAGCATGTGATTCTGGACCTGGGAGCCGGCACCGGATTCAACACCCTGGATTTTTTTCTCTCGGCCCAACGTCAAATCGTGGTCATGACCCCCCAGCCGGTGGCGATTCAAAACGCCTATGCCTTCGTCAGAAACGCCGTTTATCGAACCCTGAGCCGGGCGACCAACCGCCGGCCCATTCTGGCGGAGATGGTCAATGCCGCCATGGATCCCAAAAACGAGATGCAGGTCCGGTCGGTGGATATTCTGCTGGAGCGGGTGGCTGATCTGGTGGATCCGGTGGATGCGGCTGACCTGGCGGCGCACCTGAAGCCAATCCGCCCTGTTCTAATCACCAACATGGCCAAGGAGCCGCGTGAAAAGAACGCCAGCCAGGTCATCCAGATGGTGGTCCAGAAGCACCTGATGGTCGATGCACAGGACGGCGGGGGGGTTTACTTCGACCCTCACATCAACTCCCTGGTTTCAAACATGGAGCCGCTGACGCGGATAGACCGGGGCAGCAACGCCTTCCAATCGGCCCGGGCCATCGTGTCACATCTGGAAAACGGCTGGCAGCCCGCACCTGACCGGTTGCGGCCGCGACGATAAACCGATCCGGCCGGCTGGTGCAAGGGTCAACGCAGCGGCAAGGTGTCCTTGAACGTTTCGAAACAGGTTTTGATCGCCTCAAAGGCAGTGGGGGTCAGGTCCATGAATTGACACCCCACCCCGCGCTGGTTGATATTGACGACCCTGGCCTTCAGTAGAACGGCCTTTTCCTCGGTCGGGAACTTGATGGCCAGGCTGACCGCCCGCCCGGGAGTCAGGCCGGTTTGGTCGACCACCTCCACAAACAGGCCGCTCAGGCTCAAGTCGGTCACTTTGAGTACCTCCTTGAGATGACCGAAAAGGGCCGTGCAGCGGAATTCCAGTCTAAGGAATTGGCGCCTTTCAGCACTGACTTCAATGTGTTGGCTTCGAAGGTCGATCATTTGGAACGCAACCCCTCTGCCCACCCTGCCGGCAACGCAAAAAGCATTCTGACCCGCAGGGCCGGACCTTGTCGGATCCTTTCAACCGCCCTGGCCCGAAGGCCCCGCTTTCAACCCTCAGCGGAGGAGCTGTAGGCTTGATGCTGCAGGCGTTTAATCAGATCGGTCATTATTTGAAGCTGATAGCTGGTCAGCGACTCGAATGCGATGCCGGCGCCACCGGGTTCCAGGCGCACGACACGGCCTTTGAACTTGAGCGCCAGTTTTTCCTCCGCCAGCGAAAAGCAGATCGACACGGATTGCCCCATCCGCAGCGCCTCGCAGCTTTCCAAAAACATCCCGCCGGCGCTGATCTCCATGGCGAAACAGTTGACCGCGCGGCCATCGGCGGCCAGGACCAGGTTTAAATGGCACGGCACGCGGGGAAATTCGCGCAGCAGGGACTGTTGCTGCTGCTCGTACTGATTCATAAACCGGATCAGATCCGCTTCCGACAACTGATTGATCAGTAAAAAAAACCGGGCGATGAGCAGCTGCCGGTCGATTGCACCCGCAATGCCCTGCAACGGGATCTTCGGCCTTGGCAGCGTTTTCCCGGCCTCTTTGAATTCGAGTTCGTTGTACAATTTCAGCAGAGCGACCAGTTGGTCATCGCTCATTTGATACAGGACGATCGAGAGGCGGGCCAGGATTTTCTTTTTTTCCATCTGCCGATCGGGGTCATGCATCGTTGCCATCTCCTGCTAGAAACACCCCCGTTTCAGAAGCCCTTGCGACGATTGATCAGGTCACCGCCGGCATGCCGCTCGATCACCCCAGGCCAGCGCAGCCCCCGGCGCCCCGGCGCCAACCCGATCCGCACGGGCGGGCGCCTGCAACGATGGGATAGGACACTCTATCTTGTTTGTGACCATAAAATCAAGCCTCCTTCGGCGGACTTGGGTCGATTCCCCAAGGGTTACGGGGGATTGCACGGACAGCGGCCTGGGAGCTGAGCGGCAAAGCGCCGCTGGATCGGCAAGAACGGCCTCCGAGCTTGTTCAATGGCCTGCCGGCTCACCAGCTCACTCACTTGCCCGCTGGGCAGCTTACCGGCAGGCGCAGGGGCCGGGTTTTGCGGCTGCGATAAAAAAGGTGGCTTAATTCATAGAAAAAACTTGAAGAATCAAGGCGAACCAGTGTATCTGGTGGGGTGGGATGGGAAGTATTGCCCGTTATGATCGTTTCCGGAAGGAGGAAGAGACCTTGTCTTACATCCTGGATCAAGAGCAGCTGGACGGTTTGGAAGAGGCACTGACCACAGACTTGATGACGCTGGGCATTCAATCCGTGATCCTGATCGATATGGCCGGCAATGTGATCGTCAACCTGGACAACGGCAAGGTTAGCCACGACGTCTATTCCCTCGCGGCCCTGGCCGCCGGGAACTTCGGGGCAGTCAACGCCATGGCCTCCATCATCGGTGAAGAAGAGTTTTCGCTCTTGTTCCACAAAGGAAAAAGCGAGAATATCAACTTTACCAAAATCCTGGATGATTTCCTGCTGGTGTCGATATTCGGCAACGACGTCTCGCTGGGCTATCTCAGACTCAAGATCGATGACGTCATAAAAAAAATCAAAGTCCTGATTGACCCCAAGCGATCCAAATAACCAGATGACCGCCATGTCAACGCCTGCTAGCGCCTGCATTTAACGATCAGTGGAATGGGACCGTGTCGTTCATTAATACCAAGACCAAAGAGGTTCAGGTTAAAGTCGTTTTTGTCGGCCCGGGACGGGGCGGGAAAACCACCAATCTCGAATATATTTTCAGCCGCATCCGGCACCGCATTCAATCGGATATGGTCAGCATCAAAACCCAAGGGGATCGAACCCTCTTTTTCGATTTTCTGCCCTTTGAACTGGGGGCCATTAAAGGCTATCAGGTCAAAACCCAGCTCTACACGGTTCCCGGCCAGGTCAAGTACAACGCTACGCGCAAGCTGGTGCTCAAAGGGGTGGACGGGATTGTCTTTGTGGCCGACTCCGCGGTCGACCGACGGGAAAACAACATCCGTTCCTTTGAAAACCTGAGAGAGAACCTCGGTTTTTACGACATCGATCTCACCACCATTCCCCTTGTTTTTCAATACAACAAACGAGACCTGGCAAACCAGGGCATCCCCATTCTCGACGTCAACACCCTGGAATCGGACCTGAATGCCCAACTGAAAGCGCCCAGCTTCACCGCCAGTGCGCTCACGGGTGACAATGTGGTCCCCACCGTCAAAAAGGCCATCGCCATAACGATGGTGGCGACTCGGGACAAGCTGTTATAGGAGGTACGGCCGTGGACAAAAATGCCAATGACACCTTCGCCTTTGATTTGGAAAACCGCCTCGATGATTTTTTCAGCGATTCGTTGTCCCGCCCGGATGATCCGTCCACGGTTCAAAAGCCGCCAGCCCCGCGCGGCCGGCCGTTAAAAGGTCTCAAATCCACCCTCCTGGCCATCGACTGGGAGATTACCGACGATGCCCTTGCAGCCTTCATCGGCCAGGTTGATGCACTGGAGGGGCCCTATGAAACGGACAAGGTGGCCCATACCCTGCTCAGGATGCTGCGATCCCTTGGCAGGTATGTCCGCACCCACAAAGCCAGCGCCCATCCGGACACCATCAAACGAATCATGGCGGTTTATTCGGCCCTGGAGCGGGCCGTCGACGATCAACTCAGCCCCCGCGAAAAAGAGAAATTACTCTCGGCAGAAGTCAGCGCGTTCAGACAGCTCAAGCAGCAGATCGTCGCATCCAGGGCTGCCCGCCCCACCGCTGCCCCCACCCAACAGCCATCGGCACAGACCTTGCTCGCAGTGGGTGCGGTCATCCGTGCGATCCATGATCTCGAGTCACGGGTAACGGCCGAGCTGAGCGCAATCCGCAAAGACCTGGAGCGCCTGGGCAAGTCGTGACCCCTTGCAACGCGGACAAAACGATGCAGCCCGTTTGGACCCCGAACCCGTCGCCTTCCTGCGCAACCCAGGCCCGGGGGGGGTTGAGTGAATCATCGCAACGATCACTTCCATGACGGTCACCCGTGCCATTGTGCGGCGACCGGGCAAGCAGATGGCGGCCGGCTTGACCACCGCCACTGCCGGCCCGCCCGACTACCCCAAAGCCGCAGCGCAGTTTGACGCCTATGTCCACGCACTGGCTGATTGTGGGGTTTCGGTCAGCGTGCTCGATCCGCTGGAAGGATACCCCGATGCCCACTTTGTTGAAGATGCCGCCGTGGTGACGCCGGACCTGGCGGTCATCACCCATCCGGGAGCCGCAACCCGCAGAGGGGAAACCCCCTCCATCGCCGCCGCCCTGAAGCCTTTTCGCAAAACGGTCTGGATCGAACCGCCGGGAACCCTCGAGGGCGGTGACGTGCTGATGCTCGATGGCCATTTTCTGATCGGCCTCTCCGCAAGAACCAACCCTGCGGGAGCCGCACAGCTAGGCGATGCGATCGCCGCCTATGGCTGCACCTGGGAAGCAATGCCCGTAGGGGCCGGACTGCATTTCAAATCCAGTGTCAATCCGGTGGGCCCCACCACCGTGCTGACCACACCGGCCCTGGCCGACCACCCGGCCCTGGCCCGGTTCGATCGGATCGTGGTGGCACCGCAGGAAGCCTATGCCGCCAACACCCTGCTGGTCAACGGGCGCCTGATGATGCCGGTGGGATATCCCGACACCCGCCGCAAATTGCGGGCGCTGGGCCGGCCGATCATTGAACTGGACACCAGTGAATTCCGGAAAATGGATGGCGGCCTGACCTGCCTTTCGCTGAGGTTTTGATCCAATGCCGCCGCAACCCCCCTGCCCCCCAGGCGACCCGCACCCGTTTCAACCCAGTCCGCTGTGGTGGTTCAGGCAGGTGCTGCTCATCACGGCCGCCTGTTTTTTTGCCTGGTTCGGAATGGCCCTATTGGCCGCATCTTACCGGCTCGAAGACCCGTTCTCGTTCGTCATGACCTTTTTTTCCGCAAGCCTGATCATACTGATCAGCGCGGTGCTGGCCCTGGGCTTGGTGCTGCGGATGCGGCGCGTGTTGACCCATCAGCCCCAGTGCCGACAATCAAACCATGAATGAGGCCCGTCATGATCCGCATCAACCCCCACTACCTGAAGCTAAAGACCTCCTATCTCTTCTCCGATATCGCCAAGCGGGTGGCCGCCCACCAGCAACGCCAGCCGGATGCGGCGGTCATCCGGCTGGGCATTGGGGATGTCACCCAGCCCCTGCCCCAAGCCTGCATCACCGCGCTTCACCGTGCCGTTGACGAAATGGCCGCCGCAAGCAGTTTTCGTGGGTACGGGCCGGAACAAGGCTATGACTTTCTAAGACAGGCCATTGCTGCCAACGACTTTCAAGCCCGGGGTGCCGACATCCATGCCGATGAGATCTTCGTCAGCGACGGCGCCAAGTGCGACACCGGCAACATCCAGGAAATTTTCGACGCCAACGCCCGCATCGCCATTCCCGATCCGGTCTATCCGGTTTACCTGGACACCAATGTGATGGCCGGCCGAACCGGGGAGTGCCGCAATGGGCGTTACGCGGGCATTGTCTATCTCGACGGCAACGCCCAAAATGGATTTGTCCCCGATCTGCCCACTGAACCGGTGGATCTGATCTACCTGTGTTTTCCCAACAACCCCACCGGTGCGGCCATCACCCGCGATCAGCTCCAAGGATGGGTGGATTACGCCGCGGCCCACCGGGCCATTATATTGTACGATGCCGCTTACGAAGCCTTTATCCGGGATGAGTCCCTGCCCCACTCCATTTTCGAAATCGAGGGCGCTAGGCAGGTGGCCATTGAATTTCGAAGTTTTTCCAAAACCGCCGGTTTCACCGGCACGCGCTGCGCCTATACCGTGGTGCCGCGATCGCTGATGGCGTACACCCCATCGGGTGAAGCCCATTCGGTGCACCAGTTGTGGAGCCGACGGCACAGCACCAAGTTCAACGGGGTCTCTTACCCGGTCCAGCGCGCCGCCGAAGCCGTTTACAGCCATACCGGGAAAAGCCAGGTGGCCCAACGGGTCAATGACTACATGGCCAACGCCGCCCTGATTCGAAACGCGCTGCAAGCCCTTGGCTACCCGTGCATCGGCGGCGAAAACGCCCCCTACATCTGGGTATCGACCGGAACCGATTCCTGGGCCTTTTTCGACATGCTGCTGGAAAAGGCCGGGGTGGTCTGCACCCCGGGGGCCGGTTTCGGAACCTGCGGGCAAGGCTACATCCGGATCAGCGCCTTCAACAGCCGTGAAAATGTGGCGGCCGCCTTGACCCGCATGCGCCAGGCCCTGGCATCGTAAGGGGCTCATGGCTGCCGGCCGTTAGCGACGTCGACGGCAGCCCGAAAAACCCCTTGCCGCCGCAGCCGCGGTTTTTTAAAGGCATCGCCTCAAGTCCCACTATACCGGAACCGATAAATCCGTACAACGACCCGGCGCGAGCGCTGGACGCCAACTGGCAACCCCTGTCCGGATTTTTCCCATTCCGATAAAACATCGTTGACTAATTCCAACCGTGCTGGTTTATATGCCGGCAGCATCAACCAAGGAGACGTTATGGATGACTTTTTGCACAATCTAAGAAGCGGCAAGCTGAAGCAGCCGGAGCGGGGCAGACGGGACTACACCGACTTCAAGGGCAATCAGCGACGCACGGGCAACGAGCGCCGGCGCACGGATTACTACGCCAAGGTAACCAATGAGAACTTTGCGCTCGTCAAGGACAGCCTGGACCTTTTGGCCCGGAACCAGAAACAGATTGCCGATGTGCTGGCGGCCGGCAACCAGGCCGATCTTCGTATCGCCCAAGCCCTGGAGGCCATCGCCGCAATGATGGGGCGCCAGTGGGGCTATGAAGCGCTGCTCGATCAGATCCGCCGACCCCTGGATGCCCAAACCGAAAATAGGACAGCCGACGCGGCCCTGCCGGCAGAGACCGCGGAGAGCGGGGCGGACCTGGAGACAACCAATCAAAATCCCAGCGCTGAAGACCGACCTGGAATGATCGATACCATCGCGTCCATGCGTGCCGACGGTGACAGCTGGGAAAAGATCGCCCGTCACCTGGAAGACCACCAATTTTCCACCCTCTCCGGTAAAGGCAAATGGCGCGGCCCAGCCGTTAAAAAATTCTGGGATGCCCACACCGAAGCCGCCGGATCGTAGCCCCCGTCGAGAGGCACCGCTCTCTTTTTACTTCAGCGACGGCATCCTGACCCAAAGGGCCGGGCTTTCCAGGATTCATAAACCGCTTCAGCAAAACCGCTGCCCCATGGCAACCATCGGCCGGCCGGCCGTTTGAACTCAAGCGGCGCCCCGGTACCAGGCCAGGGTGTCGACCAGCCCTTGCCGCAGGGTCACTTGGGGCCTGAACCCCAGTGCGGCCCGAATCGCGCTGATATCAGAGACGGACGCCCGAATATCGCCTGGCCGCGGCGGAGCGAAGCAGGGCGGGATGGCAGCTTTGCAAAGCAGCCCGATCTGCGCCCACAAATCGTCGATGCGGATGCAGGCGCCGCTGCCCACGTTGAAAACCCGCCCGACAGCCGCTCGCTGGTCAGCGGCCAGCAAATTGGCGCGGACCACATCCGCGACATAGATGAAATCGCGGGTCTGGCCGCCGTCTCCATAAATGGTGGGGGCTTGCCCGCTCGCCGCCCGGTTCATGAAAATGGAGATCACCCCCGAATAGGGCGATGAAGGGTCCTGGCGGGGACCGAAGACGTTGAAATATCTCAGGCAGACGGTTTCCAAACCGTATAGGCCGCTGAAAACCGCGGCGTAAAACTCAGCGCTGAGTTTTTGAACCGCATAGGGGCTCAGGGGCTTGGGGGCCATCGCCTCGGTCTTGGGCAGGTGCGGGTCGTCGCCGTAGACGGCGCTGGAACTGGCCAGAACCACCCGCCGCACACCGTTTCTGCGGGCGGCATCCAGTACGCGAACCGTTCCCAGGTCGTTGACCTCGCAGGAGTGGCAAGGGTCCTCAACCGATTGGGTGACCGAAACCACCGCCGCCTGGTGAAACACCACCTCACAGCCGTTAACCGCCCGGTCCAGCAGCTCGGCATCCCGAATGTCGCCTTCGATGAAGTCGATCCGGTCTCCCAGATGGTCGATATTGCGTCGGTGGCCGGTGGAGAGGTTGTCCAGCACCGTCACCCGGCACGCCCCGGCCGCCAGTTCATCCACCAGGTGAGAGCCGATGAACCCGGCGCCCCCGGTCACCAATGCGCGACTGATTGTTCTCATTCCACACGGTCCTTTCCTTGAAATCCAGTGTGCGGGGAAATGGGTCTTGTCCCAATTAGGCGCTTATGGTTAAAACATACCCATTTGGAATCAGGATCCGACAATGGCTTGCCATGAAACCAGACCCGCCCGTCATCTGCCGAAAATGTGAATTCTATTTTATCACCTGGGACAGCCGCCGGCCCCACGGCTGCCAGGCCATGGGTTTCAAAAGCCGGCGCCCCCCCAGTCTGGTCGTTCGCCAGAACTCGGGCCGCGAATGCCTGCGCTACACACCCAAAGTCCCAGCCCCCGGCTCGCCCCCCTGATCCGGCTCATGCGAGGCTCAACCAGAAAGAAAACGTAAACGCGGAGAGCACGGTGGTGGCCGAGATGGCGGCCACGGCAAAGTCCGAATCCGCGCCCATCTCCCGAGCCATGACGTAGGCGACGGTTGCCGTAGGGGACGCCAGCAGGATCAGGGCCGGCAGGTAGTCTTGGGGCGCCTGGTCGAAAAACAGAAAAAGGGTCAGCCCCAAAGCCGGAAGGATCAGCAATTTCAGCGTACAGACGCCCAATACGGCGGCCAGGCGGATCCGCATCAATTGCAGGGATAGGGAGCCGCCGATAATCAGCAGGGCCATCGGCAGCGCCAAGCCCCCTAAAATTTGCAGAAACCGATCCAGCACCAGCGGCATGTCCCGGTCGATCATGGCGATCAGAATGCCGGCCACAGCCGCCAGGACCACAGGGTTGGCCATGATCTTGCCGGCAACCGCACCAAGGCGCCGGCCGGGGGCATCGCTGCGGCGGTGGGTTTGAAGCACCACCACTGCCAGGATATTTTGCAGGATCATGACGAAGGCGGCCAGGATGCCGGCCCTGGCCAAGCCGTCGGCACCGAGATGATAAAACGCCACCGCCAGGCCGATATAGCCCAGATTGCCATGAAAGGCGCACTGAATAAACGCCCCGCGGATCGCAACCGGAAACGGCAACAGCCGGGTGCTGATCCATGCGACGACATAAACCCCCGCCAGGGCGATCAGGGTCAACCAGACCACGCTGGCGGTAAACTGATGGGTCAACGAGGCGTTGGCAATAGCCCTGAAGACCATTGCCGGGATGGCCAGGTAGTAGACCAGCCGGTTGGCCGGTTCCAGAAATGTAGCCGGCAGAAATCCCCTGGCGCGGGCGATGAAACCCAAAATCACGATGCTGAAGATTGGGATGATGGTGGTGATGATGGGTCCCATAACACCGCATCGGTTTCCATGGCTGGTGCCGGGTGGCAAATCGCAACCGGCAGTGGCCGGGTGACAGGCGGGAGGGATGATGCCACAAGACGGAGCTAAATGCAACGGCGGCCGCAGGGGGCAACGTCGGTTCGGACGGCCTTGACGAATGACCGGCTTCCCTATATTTTAAGATCCCAAATACGGTGAAAATGACAACCCCTGTGAGGTGCCGGTTATGGAACCATCGACCATTCAGCTCAAACTGTTCGCCGCCCTGACCTCCCTGGCGCCGGAAAATGCCGATCGGGTTCCCATCGATCCGGGAACCACCGTCGCGGCCCTGCTGCAGCGACTGGACATCCCCATTGCCAAGGCCCATTTGATTTTTATCGACGGCGTCAAACGCTCCCTTGAAACCCCTTTGAACGGTGGCGAGCGCGTGGGCATTTTCCCGCCAGTGGCAGGCGGCTGATGACTCACAGTACCCTGGCAGTGCGCCTTGAAGCCCTGGCTCTGGAAACGTCACTCGCTGACGGCACCCCCTGTCGGGCCATTGCAAGCGAGCAAGTAGGCCGGCTGGCAGATGAAGCCGGCCTCAGCGGGCGGGTGGTGGAAATTGAGGCCCTGAGCCGGAACATTTTTCCGGTTCGCTATCTTCGCAACATGAAAACGCTATCGGCAGTTGACCAGATCCGCCTGCTGGAATCGGTCGTCGGCATTGTGGGGTTGGGGGGGTTGGGCGGCCTGGTCACGGAGACGCTGGCGCGCATGGGTATTGGTCGGTTCCACCTGGTGGACGGAGATGTGTTCGAAGAACACAACCTCAACCGTCAGCTGCTGAGCGCCATCGACTGCCTGGGCAGGCCGAAAGCGCAAGCGGCGGTCAACCGCATCCAAACGATCAACCCCGGTTTGGAGGTCGCAGCCGCAACCACCTACCTCGATCCGGAGAATGCGGACACGCTGCTCGGCTCCTGTCATCTTGTCGTTGACTGTCTGGACACCATCTCGTCCCGATTCACCCTCCAGGGGGCGGCCAAACGCGCCGGGATCCCCATGGTTTCCGCGGCCGTAGCCGGTATTTCCGGTCACGTGACCACCATCTTTCCGACCGACCCGGGACTCGAAACCATTTACGGGCCCCAAGACCAGTCGACCGCAACCAAAGGCGCGGAAACCCAGCTGGGAAACTTGGCGCCGATCGTCAACCTGATCGCCTCCCTGGAGTGCGCCGAAGTGTTCAAGATTCTGCTGGGGAGGGGTCAAACCCTGCAAAACCGGTTACTGGTGGTGGATCTGGCCGACTACACCCTTGAAACCCTCCAACTGTCCTGACCAACCGCCGTGACGACCGTTGGGCGCCATCCCGCATCCGCATCAACCCTTGGCCGGGGTTGCACTGCCGGCACCCAGCGACCCGCCGGTCGCTGCGAGCCCGGGCCGCCGGATAGGTGAGCGCCGGCTTCAGGATCCCGCCGGACCGGATCAAACAGCTGGAAAACAGCCACATTTTAGCTAAAGCGGCTTGACCCGTGACGGATCCGATGTTAAGTAGTGGACACTAAGTAGTTGGGCCGCGATCTTCAAGTCAGAGCCAATCCAGTCACTCGAAAGGAACGGGCACGCATCGTGACACAGGACAGCCATAACCAGATGGGTGAGTCGGTGCCGGACCTTGCCCCCACCAAAGTCAAATTCGAAGTGTACGGCGAAGAGATGATCGAAAAGCTGGTCAAGTCCAGTGGAAACAGCGGTCGCGTCTACCTACCGCCGGACTGGGTGGGTCGACACGTCAAGATCATCCGCATCGATTAATCCCACTTTCACCACCCAATTAAAGGACTGTTGACGTGGAAAAAATCCGGATCAGAGAACTTGTGGAGACCGATGCCGATGATATCGCCTGCATCTACTCGTCCATCGTTCGTCAGTCGGTTGATATGGACTTTAAAGCCCTGATTGAAAAACACGCCCGCAGCCAGAACGACATCTGCTATGTAGCCGAAATGAACGACCGCGTCATCGGATTTATGATCAGCTATATTCTCACCTTCGGCTTCGGTATCGAAAAGAGCGGCTGGATCGCCACCCTGGGGGTGGATCCCGAATTCATGGGCCGAGGCATCGGTGACCGCCTGGCCCGTGAGATTTTTACGCTATACAAAGCCATGGGGATCAACCGGGTCTATACTTCCGTGCGCTGGGACTCCACCGATCTGCTTTCGTTTTTTAAAACCCTTGGATTCGACCGCAGCAAGTTCATCAACCTGAAAAAGGATCTTTAGCGCGGTCGATCGAGAAAACCAGCCCAGTCTGCATCGAGTGGAACACCCTTCCTACTGCCGGGCTTTTCCTTATTTTTTGGGAATTTTTTTTCACACCCCGCCCCTCCCCCCGGATCCTACCACCGAGGCGCCAAAAATATATCTATCTTGAATCAATAGGGATATATGCCTATTTTTCGTGGCAAGGCGACTTGGTGCGGTTCTTGATAACAGGAAGCAGGAATGGCAAGGCAGCTGATCAGAAAGGGCGCCCGCCTGCTGTGGGCCGGCCGCCGCGCCGCCCGGCTGTCAAGCCAACCGCTTGAACCATTGTCAAAGGAACCGATGCATGTCTTGGAACCGGAAAATGACGCGTGGGTGGATCATGACCGTCTCGGTTGTCGTCGGCGTGTGGCTCCAATCACCGTCTCCCTCCGCCGCGCTGACCTCTCGCCGGGCGGCCGACGAGAGCCTGCGGACTTGGCTGACCCCGGCCTCCGAACCGACCGCCGAGGCCGGTGCCGCAGCCTCTGACGAACCGCTGCGCGCCGTGGCACGGTTTTACCGCCAAATTGGCCTCCAACCGGTCTGGATCGGCCCCGAGGGCCTCTTGCCGCAGGGAAAAATCCTGCTGGATGCAATGGCTGAAG
Organism: Desulfosarcina sp.; assembly: GCA_046484885.1. Taxonomy (GTDB): domain Bacteria; phylum Desulfobacterota; class Desulfobacteria; order Desulfobacterales; family Desulfosarcinaceae; genus Desulfosarcina. The sequence goes on from JAWOIA010000072.1 coordinate 49,272, forward strand.
CTTCCGAAGCGGGTCTGTTTCCCCAAACGGCCCGATTTCCCGCAACAGAGGTGTTGACGACCGAGGCCATTTCCCTGGACCGCGCCCCGTTCGGGTCCGAACTCGCACCGCATATCCAATGGGATGTGAAGCTGACCCATGCGGTGCTGCGCTTGGCACACCACCTTTCCCGGGGCTGGGTGTCGCCGGAAACACTCGACCGACAGTGGCTGGCGCTGCGCCGCCCGGCGACCGGATCGATACCGGAGGAGCTGGCCGCAGCCCTGAACCAAAACCGTCTGGCAGCCTATCTGGAATCGCTGCACCCCAGCCACCGGGCCTATCAGGCTTTGAAAAGAGCGTTGCTGGACCACTCCCATCTGCAGCGCGCCGGGGGGTGGCCGGCCATCGCGTCCGGCCCCGCCCTGCGCCTGGGAGATGAAGGCAGTCGGGTCGACGCGTTGAAGCGGCGCCTCAGCCTGACCGGCGATCTACCCAGCACCGCATCGGCGCCGCCCAGCCGCTTTGACCAGAGCGTAGAGAGCGCCGTCAAAAACTTTCAGGAGCGCCATGGTTTGATTGCCGACGGTGTCGCCGGCAGGCGCACCATCGCGGCCTTGAACGTCTCCATTGACGAGCGCATCGCCCAGTTGCAGCTCAACATGGAGCGCTGGCGCTGGTTTCCCGACAGCCTCGGCGAGCGCTACATCCTGGTGAACATCCCCGCCTTCGAGTTGAGCATCATCGAAGCACAGGCACCGATCACCCGCATGCGGGCGATTGTGGGCCAGAAAGCGCGCCGCACACCGGTCATGTCGGACCGCATGACGTATCTGGAGTTCAACCCCTACTGGAACATCCCGCGAAAAATCATCCGCCAGGATATCCTTCCCAGGGCCATCGCCGACCCAACTTACCTGAGCCGGAACGGCATCCGGGTGTTGGATGGGTGGCAGCACCCGGCGCGCGAACTCGACCCGATGCAAATCGCCTGGCCGGCGTTCGCTTCCCGACCCTTCCCCTACCGCCTGCGCCAGGACCCTTCGGATCTGAATGCCCTGGGGCGGGTCAAATTCATGTTTCCCAACGATCTGAGCATCTACATCCACGACACGCCGGGCAAGGCTCTCTTCGATCAGGAAAAGCGGATTTTCTCCTCCGGCTGCGTTCGGGTGGAAGAACCATTGCTGCTGGCACACCATCTGCTGAGCAGCCAGGGATGGAGCCGCGCCAAACTGGATGATGCCATTGCATCGAGGCAACGCCAGACCGTGGTACTCAATCGGCCCATCCCGGTGCATCTGGTCTACTTTACCGCCTGGGTCGATGCGGATGAGCGGGTCCACTTTCGTGAAGATGTTTATGGACAGGACCCGCCGCTGCTCAAGGCCCTCAACCAGGATGGGTCGGAACCGATCCTGTGGGTCAAAAATGCTTGGAAGGATCATCTGGCGGCAAGCGGCGGTATTGGGGCCGACCGGGCCTTGAGCGTTGCCGGGCCCGGCCCGGCCCATCTCCATTCTGTTGCTACGAGTACCCCGGCAACGGATCGGGAAACGGCCGGAAGTTAACCGGCGAACCCACGGCGGCGGCGAGCCGGCGGCGGCGGCGAGCCCCATGGGCCTTCATGGGCCGCTCAGCCGGCCGGCAAAATGGCAGGCCACCCGATGCCGCGATTCCTGGTGATCCAAGGCAGCCAAGAGCGGCGATTCAGACCGGCAGCGCTGCCGGGCATACGGGCAGCGAGGGTGGAAATGGCAACCCGGCGGCGGATGGATGGGCGACGGCACATCCCCTGACGCAATCGGCCGCGGTCTCTTTTCGGCTTGCGGCCGGGGGTCGGGAATGGCGGCGATCAGCGCCTGGGTGTAGGGGTGCAGGGGGTTTTCATAGAGTTCGCCCGCCGCTGCCGCTTCAACGATGCGGCCCAGATACATGACCGCCACATAATCGGACATGTGTTTGACGACCGCCAGGTCATGGGCAATGAAGAGGTAGCTGAGCCCCAGCTCTTTTTGAAGGGCCAGCAGCAGATTGAGAATCTGGGACTGGATGGAGACATCCAGGGCCGACACCGGCTCGTCGCAGACCACCAGCTTGGGGTTGAGGGCAATGGCCCGGGCGATGCCGATGCGCTGGCGCTGGCCGCCGGAGAATTCGTGGGGAAAACGGCTGGCGGCGTCGGCGGCCAACCCAACCCGCTCCAGCAGACCGGCCACCGAGCGCGCCCGTTGGGCAGGGCTGCCGATGCGATGGATGATGAAGGGTTCGGCAAGAATATCACCGATGGTGTGACGGGAATTGAGGGATTCAAACGGGTCCTGGAAAATCATCTGAAGCTGGCGGCGGGCAACCCGAAGCGATTTGGCATTCGCCTTGAGAAGGTCTGTTCCGTCGAAGATCACCCGCCCCTGGTTGGGCTGGTAAAGCCGGAGCACACAGCGGCCCAGGGTGGTCTTGCCGCAGCCGGATTCACCCACCAGCCCGAGCGTCTGACCCGAGCCCACGCTCAACGAGACGTCGTCCACGGCATACACGTACCCCACCCGTTTTCGGAAAACCCCGCCGCGAACGGGAAAATACATTTTCAGGTTTTCGACACGAAGCAGCGCTTCGTTATTTTCAGCCGGCACCAATGGTTGCTCCGATATCAGCCTTCGAGTAAAAAACAACGGGCCCAGTGATCGTCATCGAGCGCCACCGGCTGGGGTGGCTCCCGCCGGCAGCGGTCCATCACATGGGGGCAGCGGTTTTGAAAACGGCAGCCAACAGGCAGGTGCGCCAGGTCGGCCACAACCCCCCGGATAATGGGCAGGGTGCTTTTGTTGGCCGCCGACAATCGGGGCATGGAGGCCAGCAGCCCCTGGGTATAGGGGTGAGCGGGGTTGCCGAACAGCGCGCTCACCGGTGCAGACTCGACGATCTGCCCAGCGTACATGACGGCCACCGCCTGGCAGATCTGGGCAACGACGCCCAGGTTGTGGGTGATGAAGAGCACGGCCATGCCGGTTTCCCGCTGCAGGTCCAGAATCAAGTCCAGAATCTGGGCCTGAATCGTGACATCCAGCGCCGTGGTGGGCTCATCGGCAATCAGCAGCTCCGGTTTACCGGCCAGGGCCATGGCGATCATCACCCGTTGACGCATGCCCCCGGAGATCTGGTGGGGGTAATCCGCCATGCGGGATTCGGGCTCGGGAATGCCCACGCGGGACAAGAGTGCAACGGCCTCCCGCAACCGCTCCGGGGCCGCAACGTCCGGACGGTGCAGGCTGAACGCCTCCAGCAACTGCCGGCCGATACGATGGACCGGGTTCAGCGCGGTCATGGGCTCCTGAAAGATCATCCCAATGCGCCGGCCGCGGATCTGCTGCATCTGGTGTGGGGGCAGGCGCACGATATCGGTGCCATTGAGCCGGATGGACCCCTTTTCGATCACTCCCGCGGGGCGCGGCAGCAAGCGCATGATAGAAAGGGCGGTAACACTCTTGCCGCAGCCGGATTCGCCCACCAATCCTAAAATCGTGCCGGCCTGAACTGAAAAGCTCACCGCATCCACCGCCCGCACACGCCCGGACTCGGTGTCAAAGGCTGCCACCAAGCGATCAATCTCTAATGTGGGGCCTGCATGACTCATCTTCTCACCCGATCCGATCAGGGTTGATAGCGCTGATCCACCACGGTGACCGGCTCGAAGACCCTGCCGTCGGCCATGGCCTGGCGGGTCTGTTGGTAAAGCTCCGGGTCGAACCAGAACAGGCCGCCGCTGGCACTGCTGAAAGGGTCGAACAGGCTGCTGGACGTTCGCGTGGCCGGTGGATCCGGCAGGCGCCACCAGCGCCAGAAAACCTCGCGGAAATAGGGAACCATGAAGGTGGGCACGAAAGCACCGATCTGGTCAACCCGCAACTGGATCCGGTGCGACAGGTCAATGCGCTCGGCCTCGTCCAGGGAGTCGCGGAAGGCCTCGATCAAGCGGTCCATCTCCGGATCGTCGGTATTGGTAATGTTGTTGGTTTGCCCTTTGTGAGCGTTAACCGAGTGCCAAAATTCCCAGAAATGGGGCCTGAGGCCCGTGCTCCAGCCCAGCCAGGCCACATCATGCCGTTTTTCCAAGATCTTCTTAAAGGCGGTGGAGGGGTCGAGTTTGAGCAGCCGCAACTCGATGCCCGCCTTTTTGGCCTCCTCTTTTAGCACCACCAGGCGCTGGGTGTGGTCGTCATGGTAGTAGACCACCTCCACGCTATAGCGCCGGCCATCCTTGAGCCAGATACCATCGGGACCCCGCCCCCAGCCGGATTGGTTCATGTAGGCGCTGACTTTGTCGATGTCATAACGACGGGCCTTGATCTCAGGGTTGGTGTAAGGGCCATATCCCACATAGGCGCTCTCGAGACGGACGTAATCGCTGCGCAGCACGTCGGTGATCACCTTTTCCACGTTCATGGCGTGGGCAAAGGCATAGCGCAGATTGATGTCGCTGAAGATATCCCGGTTCAGGTTCATCCACAGCCCCATGGCCGATTGGGGCGTGTCGTTGAAGAACCACATTTTATGGACATAGCCCTTTTCCACCACCGGGGTACGGGTTTTGATATGCCAGTACTGCGGCACCGTGGCCGGGTATACGTCCAACCTCCCCTTTTTGAAATATTCCCACTGCAGGTTGGGGTCCCGGATAACCTTGAACAGCACCGTATCGACGTTGAAGCGATGCTGGAAAAAGCGCAGCTCGTCGCCCCACCAGTCCGCCTTGCGTGCAAAGCGCACGTAGCGGCCTTTTCTGAAACGCTCGATCTGGTAAGGGCCGGTGTTGGGAACCACGGCCCAGTTGGTTTTGCGGATGAAATCCTCCCCCAGAGGGTCGAAATAGTGACGCGGGGTGGGGCCGATGCTGAGTTTAAGGTGCAGATCCGGCTGGGCCTTGGTGCTGACCACCGCCAGGGTGTGGTCGTCGAAGACCACCACGCGGTCGATTTCATTGGTGTAGTAGTCGGTGTACCAGGGGGCCACGATGTGGGGTGAACGCATGAAATCCAGCGTATAGGCCACGTCGTCGGCGGTGACCGGCACCCCGTCGGACCAGCGGGCCTTGGGATTGAGCTTGACGTACATGCTCTTTTTATCGTCGCCGAAGGCCCAGTGGGTGGCCAGCTCCGGAATGATGGCCATGGTGTTGGGGTGAAGGCCGGTCAAGCTCAGCTGGTTGCCCAATATGGCGCTGCGGAAAGCAGTGTTGGAATCCGGCCCCACCACCCGGAAGGTCAGGGGGAATGAGGAGAGGGGCAGATGCAGGGTGCCGCCCCGCTGTGCCGTGGGGGATGCGAAGACGGGATCGCTGTCGTTGGTGAGCCAGACAATGCCTTCGGGAAGCGCCTCACGCGGCGCCATTGGAGCCGGGAGGACCGCAGCGGCCATTTCAGCACCCATGGAATCTTCAACCCCGGCGGTCGGCTCCGGGGAACACCCCCACCCCAACAGCAGCAAGCCCGCCGCCAGGTACAACAGCCCAAGCGACCATCGCCGGTGACGAACCAGAGACCGTTGCAAACGATGCGGCCAAGCGGCCCGGGCTGAGATGGTGGCGCGGATCTGCCCCATTATTCGTAAACCGTATGCATTTTTGGATCAAACGCCTCCCGCACCGCTTCTCCGACAAAGGTGACCGCCACCAGTGTGATGACCATCACTGCGATCACCGAGAACCCAAGCCACCAGGCGCTGAAGTTGGCCCAGGCCTGCTGCAGCAGCTCTCCCCAGCTGGGCGTCGGCGGCGGCAACCCGAAGCCCAGGTAATCCAATGAGGTCAGGGCCACGATGCCGCCTGAAATCGAAAAGGGGATGTAGGTCACAATCACCGAGATGGCATTGGGCAGGATGTGCCGAAAAATGATCCGCAGATCCGAGGCACCCATAGCCTTGGCGGCCATGACATAATCGCGGGCCTTCTCCTTGTAGGTCACGGTTCGAATGATCCAGGTCATGCCCATCCAGCCGAAAACGACCATAATGGTGATCAGCCACCAAAAGTTGGGCACCAGAATGGAAGAGATAATGATCACCACATATAAAAACGGCACCGTGGACCAGATTTCGATGATGCGTTGCATGAGAATGTCAAACCAACCCCCGAAGTAGCCCATGGCGCACCCGACGCTGATGCCAACGGCATAGGTGGTCACCATCAGGCCCAACGTGAAGAGTATCGCAATCCGAAAGCCGTATACCAGGCGGGCCAGCACATCCCGGCCGGAGGTGTCGGTGCCCAGAAAGTGGCGGCGTTCGATGGACGGTGGTTCGGGCGGCAGTGTGTCGGGGCGCAGATCGTTTTCAAACGCGTTGTACGGCACCGGTGGCAAGAGCACCCAATTTCCGGCCTTTTGTGACCGAAATTTTTCGGCCAGCTGGCGATAGTTCGTCTCGAAGTCATAATCCAGGCCGAAATGCCGGCCTGGGATCATGTCGCCGTAGGTCGGGAAATACCAATTGCCCTCATAATGAACAACCAGAGCACGGTTGCTGACCAGCAGTTCGGCCCCCAAGGAGGCCAGAATCATCGCCAGCAGCAGAACAAGGGCGTAGTAACCGCGCCGGATGGCCACAAACCGTCGGAACTTTTTAATCGTCAGGGGACTGAGAGGCATCGTTGTTTCGCTATTCGAATTTAACCCGCGGATCCACGGCGGCCACACACATATCGGACAGAATATTTCCCACCAGAAACAGGATGCTGGAGATGGCCAGCACCCCCATGACCACCGGGTAATCGCGTTCGATCACCGATTCGTAGCCCAGCAGACCCATGCCGTCAATGTTGAACACTTTCTCCACCAGGAAGGATCCGGAGATAATGACGCTGATATTGTTGCCGAAGGTGGTGGCGACAGGGATGAGGCTGTTTCTCAACGCATGCCCGAAAACCGCGCCCCGGAAGGTCAGGCCCTTGGCCATGGCGGTCCTGACATAATCGGCCGCCAGGTTGTCCATGAGCGTATTTTTCATCAGAAAGGTCATGAAGCTGAAAGCGCCGATCAGATAGGCCGTCAAGGGCAATACCGTGTGCCAGGCCAGATCGATGATTTTCCCCCACAGGGAGAGGTCATCGAAATTTTCACTCACCAGCTCGCCCAACGGAAACCACTCCCAATGGGAGGCAAAGAGCAGAATCATGAGGATGCCGGCCACCCAGCCGGGGATGGCGTAGCCCACAAAGACCAGCACGGAAGAGGCATCGTCAAATTTACTTTTGTGGCGAATCGCCTTGGCGATACCCAGAGGAATGCAGACGCCGTAGGTGGCGATCAGGGTCAACAGACCAAAATAGAGGGAGATGGGAATGCGCTCCCGGATCATCTGCCACACCGGGTCGTAGTAGCGGGTCGAGGTGCCCAGGTCCCCGCGCAGCAACTTGCCCAACCAGCTGAAATAGCTCACAAGCACCGGCTGGTCGAACCCGTAGTACGTTTTCAACAGTTCAATCTGGTCGTCGGACAAGGGTGTGCGCTGCACGCTTTCGGAAACGGCCATGCCCCCGCCCGCCAATGCCTGCTGCTGAGCCTGGGCGATGATCCGCTCGATGGGTCCACCGGGCACAAAGCGGGTGATTACAAAAATCAGGATCGTGATGCCGATAAATGTCGGAATGATCAGCAGGAATCGACGGATGAAGTAGGCGGTCATGGCTTTATTTCCGTTTGGCCGGGCGGCGCCCGTAGCGCTGTCATCGCCAGCCGGCAACGGCAGCCTTTTTCCAGAGGCGCATCATATATCAACCCAGCTGCCTTTTCAAGGAATCAGAGCGATACCGGACAGCCCCGGTGGGCCGGCCGGCGAACGGGTCGGGGCCGTCCGCGGGCCGTCTGTCAAAAACAACGGGACGGAGGGGCCGCAACCGTTTTTCAGAAAAGCGCCTGGGCACCGTTTTCCTGGCTTGACGGATGATCCGGTTGGCGATAAAATTGTTGCCATCGCAGACCATTGCACCACCACCAACAGTCACCTGCCGAGCCAAAACACATTAACAGAAATGAGGACGGTTATGCTGATCGGAATCCCCAAGGAGATCCTGAGTGAAGAGAAGCGCGTCGCGGCCACACCGGATACGGTGCGCAAGTACATCAAACTCGGCTTTGAGGTCGCCGTGGAAGCCTCGGCCGGAGAGGGCATTTTATTGAGTGATGAGGACTATCGTCTGGCCGGTGCAGCCATCGTCTCCGATTCAGAGCGTCTCTTTGCCGAAGCGGACCTGATTTTAAAAGTCAAACAGCCGGTTTTCAACGAACGGTTTCAAAAGCATGAGGTCAACATGCTGCGCAACGCCGGCATGTTGATCACCTTCCTTCACCCGGCGGCACCCGAGAATCATGAAATCATCAACCGACTGCGAGACAAAAACATCACCGCGTTTACCATGGACAGCATTCCACGGATCTCCCGGGCCCAGCGAATGGACGCCTTGACCTCGATGAGCACGGTCACCGGCTACAAGGCGGTCTTGATGGCGGCCAATCAAATGCCCAAGTTCATCCCCATGATTGGAACGGCCATCGGTACCGTTAAGCCGGCCCACTTTTTAATTGTTGGTGCCGGGGTAGTGGGTTTGCAGGCCATTGCCACGGCCAAGCGCCTCGGCGGTGTTGTCAAAGCGCTGGATACGCGCCAACAGGCCTGCGTGGAAGCCGAAAGCCTGGGTGCCAAAGTGGTTGAATTCGACATCCCCCAGGAACTGGCCATCGGGGGCGGCGGCTATGCCAAGGCACTGGACGAGCGCTGGCTCGAAACGGAACAACGCGTTATCGAAACACAACTGGAAGCGACCGATGTGGTCATTCTGAGCGCACTGGTCCCCGGAGAAATCGCACCCATCCTGGTTACCGAAAAGATGGTCGCGGCCATGAAGCCCGGCTCGGTGATCATGGATGTGTCGGTCGATCAGGGGGGCAACTGTGAGATCACGGAAGCGGGCCGTTTTATTCAACACCTGGGTGTCAGCGTGTGCGGCATTCAAAACATTCCCGGCAGGATGGCGGTCCACGCCAGTTGGCTCTACGCGAACAACCTGTATTATTATGTTGAAAACCTGTTCAAGAACGGCGTCGGCAACGTCGACCTTGAGGATGAGATCGTGAAACAGTCGCTGGTCACCCATCAATCAACCATCCACCACGCAGGCACCCTCAAAGCGATGCAGGCCGCCAGGTAACGACCGCCTGCGGGAGAATTGCAGATGTCCAATCTAATTTTGATGGCGGCTGTCTTTTCAGGATCCTTTCTGATCGGCTACCTTCTCATTTCCAGGATTCCTTCCCTTTTACACACACCGTTGATGTCGATGACCAATGCCGTCTCCGCTGTAACCATATTGGGGGCCCTGCTTCTATTTTCACTGCCGACCGCAACGCCGGCAAAGATAGTGGGGTCGCTGGCCATCATCACAGCAACCTTCAATGTCGTCGGCGGGTTCGCCATCACCGATCGCATGCTGCGGCTCTTTAAGGAAAAAAGGCCCAAGTGAATCCCAATCCTCCCACGAAACCGATTCGACCATGACCCTGTTGACTGACTTTTGCGTCATCGCTCTGCTCATAACGGGAGTATGGCTGTTTCGCGAACCGCGCAAGGCGCGATTCGGCAATCTTGCGGCGGCATTGGCACTGCTTTGCGCCGTGGTGCTGGTGTTGTACCGCCACGGCATCCTCGATGCCGCTACCGTGACCGCATCCCTGTTGGTGGGTGCAACCGCCGGCTACGCGGTAGCCAGGGCGGTCAGCATGATCCAGATCCCGGCCATGGTGGCCTTCCAGCACGGCGCCGGTGGTGTGGCCGCCTTTCTGGTATCTTTGGTCGAACTGACACGCCCCGGGCACGCCCTCAACACGGTCAGTGAAATTTCCGGCATTCTGGGACTGACCATCGGTGCCCTGACCTTCAGCGGCAGCATGATCGCCAGCGCCAAACTGGCCGCCAAAATCAGGCAAACCCCACAAATCCTGCCGGCCCACGATCGCCTGGTGTTGATCAATCTGACCCTCCTGCTGCTCGTCGGCGCGGCCTGTTTTTTCGCACCGCCCCGGCTATTGCTCTACCTGTGCATCGGCCAGATCGTGCTGGCCGCCCTTTTCGGCATCCTTTTTTCCATTCGCATTGGTGGCGCCGACATGCCGGTGTTGATTTCGTTTCTGAATGCCACGGCGGGCTTGGCCGCGGCTTTTTGCGGCATGGTGATTGAGAATCAGCTCTTGATCGCCTTCGGAGCGACCGTGGCGGCATCGGGCTCCATCCTGACCCATGTCATGTGCAAGGCCATGAATCGTAATATTTTTAAAGTGTTTATCCCGCAGCACCATCAACAAGGCCCCTTGCGTGCCAAGGCGAAGGACCACCGCGCGGATTCCGCTCACGCCGGGGTGACCCAAAACCGGACAACGGACACCGGCGATCAATCGCCACAAGCCGTCAGCTTGATCGCCAAGGCCCGGACGGTCATTATCATCCCGGGTTACGGCATGGCCTTGGCCAAAGCCCAGCAGGAGGTCGCGGCGCTTGCAGGCCGCATGATCGCCCTGGGCAAGACGGTCAAATACGCCATCCATCCGGTTGCCGGCCGCATGCCCGGACATATGAATGTACTGCTGGCCGAAGCCGGTGTGGACTATGACATGCTGGTGGAGATGGAGGCCATCAACCCCGATTTTGATGCCACCGACCTGGCCCTGGTGGTCGGTGCCTGTGATGTGGTCAACCCGGCGGCCATAGAAAGTGAGGGCACACCCATTTCGGGCATGCCGATCCTGATGGCGCATCTGGCCAAACATGTCATCTGCTGCAACTTTGATGAGCAGCCCGGCTATTCGGGGGTCCCCAACCCATTGTATGAGAAAAGCCATACCGTGATGCTGACGGGCGACGCAAAGCAAACCGTTCACCAGCTTTGGGTCGCCCTCGCCGGGGAGCATCCCCGGCAAGCGGCGGTCGCCGCTTCCCCCGGCGCCGACCCCGCCGCCAAGGCGGCCGAGGTGCTGGCTTCAGCCAGCACGGTCGTTATTATCCCCGGCTATGGCATGGCCCTGGCAAAAGCCCAGTTCAAGCTGGTCGAACTGGCCTCGGTGCTTGAAAAAAGAGGGGCCCGCGTGACCTATGCCATCCATCCGGTAGCCGGCCGCATGCCTGGACATATGAATGTGCTGCTGGCCGAAGCCGAGGTCGATTACGACCAGCTGCTTGAAATGGAGACGGTGAATCCATTGTTCGCCGCAACAGACGTGGCCCTGATCGTCGGTGCCTGTGATGTGGTCAACCCGGCAGCCATGGAAAGCGAGGACACGCCCATCTCCGGCATGCCGATCCTGATGGCCCATGAAGCCCGGCGGATCGTTGTCTGCAACTACGACGACCAACCGGGCTATTCAGGCGTTCCCAACCCACTCTATACCAACCCCAAGGCAATCCTGGTACTCGGGGATGCTCAACAGTCGGTGCAGGATTTGATGGCAGCCCTGAAATAAATGCAACCCCGGATCATTCGTGAAAAGCTGCTGGCATGGTATGGCGCGCATCGCCGGCCCCTGCCCTGGCGCGAAACCTCGGACCCCTACGCCATATGGGTCTCGGAAGTGATGCTGCAGCAGACCCAGGTGGCAACGGCCACCCCGTATTACCACCGCTTCATGGCGCGCTTCCCCAGCGTGCACCATCTGGCCGGCGCCGATCTCCAGGATGTGCTCAAGCTGTGGGAGGGGCTGGGGTACTACTCCCGCGCCCGCAACCTGCACCGGGCGGCAATGACTGTGGCTGCTGACTACAACGGACAGGTGCCGGACGACCCGCTCGCCTTCCGCTCCCTGCCGGGCGTGGGGGATTACATCGCCGCCGCGGTCCTGAGCATCGCCTTTGGTCGGGTACTGCCCGTGGTGGATGGGAACGTCAAGCGTGTGCTGGCCAGACTTCTGGAATTAAAGATCCCGGTCAACCGCAGCGGCTCACACAAACATTTCCAGGCCCCGGCCATGAAGCTCATCTGCCCGAGGCAGCCGGCGGACTTCAATCAGGCCCTGATGGAACTCGGGGCGCTGGTATGCCGGCCCAACCATCCCGACTGCGCCAACTGCCCCTTAAGTGACGACTGCCGATCCTACCGGCACGGCACCACGGCGACCTTGCCCAGGCGCGAGCCCTCTGTCAAAACGCCCCTCCGCCATGTGGCCATCGCCGTGGTCCGCAAAAATGGCAGGCTGCTGGTGGTCCAGCGGCCGACCGACGGCTTTTTGGGCGGATTGTGGGAGTTCCCGGCCGTCCCGGCGGACCCGGGTGAAGGAGGCCGGCAGCACTTTGAAGAGACAATGGCCGCCGAGATCGGCCTGCGCATCACCGTCGAGCGACGGCTGGCCCGCATTCGGCATGCCTATACCCATTTCCGGCTCAGCGGCGACGTCTACCTGTGCCGGCATGTGTTCGGACGCGTGCAGTTGAAAAGTGCTCAGCACCACCGCTGGGTGACCCTGCGATCCCTGAGCCGCCTGCCCCTGCACAAAGCCAATCATAAATTCATGCAAGCTCTGCAGGCCGCCGTGCTGGCCGAAACGGACGACGGCCCGGCCAGCGGGCCGTGATGGTCGCCACGCCCCCGCAGCGGCTATTTGCCGGTCGATCCACATCCGGCGGGGGGCTGGGACGGGGTGATGTCCAGCCGGTTGGCGACAACCCGGGTGATGACCGCCACCACCGGCCGCGCCGCCGACCAGATGCGGGATATGGCAATCGAGACGGCAAACCCCAGCAAAAATCCCGCCAGGCCGAAAATGGCACTTTGACCGCCGCCGGAGCCGGCAATGCCACCGGAAAGCGCTGCGCCCGTGAAAGCGCCGACCAGCATCCCCATAACAGGCACCAGATAGAGCACCGCCATGCGGGCCAGCAACGTTTGCGAAGCGATGGTCAGCATCACCCGGTCGCCCGCCGCCGCGCCGGCCTGGTTGATCGCCGGCATGGCGGGCCCGGCCGGCCGCCGGCCCCGGCACTGGCAGGCGGCGCCGCACCCCCCGCTTGCCTGGCTATTTTCAGCCACAACCATCGCCCGACCGCCGTCTTTTATCTCAACCACCCAGCCAATGGTCTGAGCCATGATAATCCTCCCTGCGACCCTTATTTCCAGCGCCAGTGTCCATCCATCATCGGATCACCCCGCCACCGCCATCAATCGACGTTGCAGTGCGTCGACGGCGGTAATTGGCGCCTCGCAGGCACCCTGGCGGCAGACATAAACCGCCGCCCCGCCCCGGAGAGCCGTTTTGCCGGCCAAAACAGCCGCTTGGCCCGACAACCGGGCCACCTGAGAGGGCGTTGCCAGCATCACCAGACTGCCGGGCAAAAAGGCCCTTCTCAACAGGGCGCCAAAAGATGCACCATCGGCCGTTGACGGCAAAACGGCAATGAATTGGGGCGGCGGATGTAGGTGATCCGCGACAGCCGCCATCTCAGCCAATGCCGACGCTTCGG
>JAWOIA010000099.1:0-6391 GCA_046484885.1 Desulfosarcina sp.
CACTCAGTCCTCAGTCCTGTTCTTTTTTCAACGAACCCATTCAACCAATAAACGCCCCGATCCTTCATTCAAAATTTAAAATTCAAAACTCAAAATTGACCATCGCCTATAGCCTGATGTTTAAACGTCCAATGAAAGGGCTGATTGAACCAATCAAACCAACTACATCCTTCTTTTCGTTCACTCAGTCCTCGTCCCTTCGACCTTTCGCCCTTGCTTACCAGCTTACCAGCTCAACAGCTTACCAGCTATATCCCTTAGCCCTTTTTCCCTTACTCAGTCCTCAGCACTCAGTCCTCAGTCCTGTTTTTTCCCAACCAACCCCCTCACTCCACCACATATAGTATCATCTATCGTTTATTCACCCCCCAAATTGTGTTTTCTGCTTTACAACCCGCGCCCGGAATGGTATCGTGCGCCCAATCGTCGCCCCACCCGGGCCTTGGCTGCCGGGAATTAGCGGCGTTTCGGGCCTCTCATACCGGGGCAGCCAGGAGCAGGCAGGCATGAAGCTTAAAAAACTGGACATTGTGGGGTTCAAGTCCTTTTTTGAAAAGACCAGCATCGCCTTCCCCCCCGGCATCTGTGCGGTGGTCGGCCCCAACGGCTGCGGCAAGAGCAACGTGGTGGATGCCCTGCGCTGGGTCATGGGCGAGCAGAGCGTCAAGCAGCTGAGGGGCAAAGAGCGGGAAGACATCATCTTTTCCGGCGCCGGCAGCAAACCGCCCTTGAACATGGCCGAAGTCTCCCTGACCCTGGTCAACGACAACGGCAGCATGCCCGACGCATTCCGCGATTTCAGCGAAGTGATGGTGACCCGCCGCCTCTACCGCAGCGGCGAAAGCACCTACCTGATCAACAAGCAACCCTGCCGACTCAAGGATATCCACCATATTTTCATGGGCAGCGGCGTGGGTTCGCGCACCTACGCAGTCATCCAGCAGGGCAATATCGGCGCCATCACCGACGCCGGCCCCGACGAGCGACGGGTCTTCATCGAGGAAGCCGCCGGCGTCACCCGCTACAAGCTGCGCAAGACCGAAGCGCTGAAGAAGATCGAGGCCACCAACCAGAACTTGCTGCGGGTCACGGACATCATCACCGAAATCGAGCGCCGCATGGCCGGCCTCAAACGCCAGGCTCGCAAAGCGGAACATTTCAAACGCCTCAAGGCCGAGGCCCGCGACATCGACACCCAGCTCATCCGCCGCCAGGATGACGAACTGCGCCGCCAGACGGCAAAAACCGGCGGCCTGCTCAAAGCGCTCCAGGACGAGGCCCTTGGTCAGGGCACCCAGCTCAAAACCATCGATGCGGCCATCGAAGCCATCAAGCTCCGCCGGCTCGAAAAAGAGCGCGAAATCGCCTCAGCCAAATCGCACCGATTCGACACCCAGCGCAAAATCGACCGTATGGAGGCCGACCTGGGCCACATGAAAGCCGACCGGGAGCGGCTGGCGCGCGAGGTAAGCGAACTTCAGGCGGCCCGAAATGCCCTGGAGACCCAAAACCACAGCATGGTCACGGAGATCGACCAGGTCCGCCGGCAGCACACGCAGCTGCAATCCCGCATCGACGCGATCAAGGCCTCCATCACGCGGGAAAATGCCGATTCCGCCGCGCTGCGCGAACGCCGCCAAACCCTGAATCAGGCCCTTGACAAGGCCAAGAGCGACCTGATGACCCTGGTTGCCGAGGAGGCCCGGGTCAACAACACCCACCAGAATGCGGCCGCCAACCGCGACAATCTCAAACGCCGGCTCAAACGCATCGACGAGGAAACGGTCCTGGCCGATAACCGGGCGCGCGACGCCGCCGCGCGCCGCCAGTCCGCCGAGGTCGAACTGACCCGCATCAACAGCCTCGTCCAGGACCTGGACCGCGACATCACCGCCCTCAAAACAGCCCTGGACAGCGCCATGGCGGCCCTTTCCGCCGGGGTCAAAGCCACCCAGACCCGGGAACTGGCGCGCAACCAGGCCCGCGGCAAACTGGCCACCCTGAAAAAGATGGAGGCCAACCTGGAGTGGTACAAAGAGGGCGTCAAAGCGCTGCTCACCGCTGCCGGCCAAGGGGTGCCCGGGTCGTCGCCCGCCCCGCCCGGCGGTATCGTCGGGTTGCTGGCCGATGTCATCGATCCGAGCCCGCCCTACGCCACCGCTGTCGAGGCGGCCCTGGGTGAATCGCTGCAGTACATCCTGGTCCGGGACCAGCCCTGCGCTGCAGCCGCCATCGACTACCTGCAGCAGACCCAGGCCGGACGCTGTGGCTTCATCCCCGTCGGCGGGGTTCGGGCCCTGGACGAGCACGGGCCGAAGGGACCCCGGCCCGACCCGCGCCTGTTGACTCACATTCAGGTCAAGCCGGGCTTCGAGCCGGTCGCAGAAGCCCTGCTGGGACACGTGGTAGTGGCCGAAACACTGGATGCGGCCCGGGAAATCTTCAACCGCAACGGCCGGGTGCAGACCGTGGTCACCCGCGCGGGCGACCTGCTCTCCCACCAGGGGATGATGGTCGGGGGCAGCCCGGACAAGCTGTCGGGAATCCTGGCCAAAAAACAGGAAATCCGGTCCTTGGCCCAGCATTGCGGCCAACTGGATCTGGAACTGGACCAGGCCCGCAAAGCGCAGACCGAAATGGAGAACCGGGCACGCGGGCTCGAAAAACAGCTGCAGGAGACCATCGCCCAAAAAAACCACACCGCCCAGGAGGCCATGGACGGGCAAAAGGCCTTGTACCGGGCCGAGGAAGCGCTCAACGGCGCCCGGCGGCACCTGGAGATTGCCCGGCTCGAGCAGGAGCAGCTCATGGGCGAAGAGATGGATCTGGACCAGGAGATCGACCGCTACCATGAACTGCGGCAGGCTATCGCCCGCAAGGTGGCCCAGGCCCGCGAACAGGCGGCCCACACGTCAGCCCAGATCGATGCCAGCGCCTCGGAGCTGGAAACCTTCAACCAGCGCATCATGGACCTCAAGCTCAACCTCACCTCCGCCGGCGCCAACCAGGACAACTGCATCGCCACCCTGCGCCGCCTCAAGGATTTCCAATCGGACGGCACCCGGCGCCTGGAGCAGCTCTCGGCAGAGATCGCCGCCAAATCGGAGAAGATCACCGCGACCGACGCCCGCAGCCAGACGATCACCCGGGATCTGACCGCCCACTACGAGGCCCTCGAGACTCTGGAAAGTCGCCTCAAGGCGGAAGAGACCGCCTTCGGGGAGATCGATTCGCAATTGAGAGCGCGTGATGCACAGGTATCCCGCATCCAGAACCAACGCGACGCGCTTCAAGAGAAAATCCGTGTCCTGGAGATGGATTTGACCGCAACGCGCATCAAGCGCGAAAACCTGGACAACCGATGCCGCGAATACTACCACTGCGCCATCGCCGACCTGGGCAGCAGCGGCCACCCACCTGCTGAGAGCGACCCGCGGCCCGCCGAACAGCTGGAAGCCGATCTGGCCGCCACCCGCCGCAAGATCCAGGCCATCGGTGATGTCAACCTGGAGGCGATCGGGGAGTTCGAGGAACAGAAAACGCGCTACGAGTTCCTGTGCACCCAGCGCGACGACCTCGTCACGGCCGTCGACGGCCTGCACCAGGTGATTCGCAAGATCAACCGCATCACCCAGGAGCGGTTCCTGGACACCTTCAACCAGATCAACCAGAAGTTGCAGGAGGTGTTTCCGCGGCTCTTTGAAGGCGGCAGCGCCCGCCTGGAACTGACCCACCCGGACCAGCCCCTGGAAACCGGGGTCGAATTCATGGTTCATCCCCCGGGCAAGAAACTGACCCGCATGAGTCTGCTCTCAGGCGGGGAAAAAGCGCTGTCGGCCATCAGCTTCATCTTTTCGATCTTTCTGCTCAGACCGGCATCCTTTTGCCTCATGGATGAAATCGATGCGCCCCTGGACGACGCCAACATCATCCGCTTCAACAATCTGATGAAAGTGATCGGCGAAAAGTCCCAGATCATCATGATTACCCACAACAAGAGCAGCATGGGGTTCGCCGACACGCTCTTCGGCATCACCATGGAGCAAAAGGGGCTCTCCAAGGTGGTGGCGGTCAACCTGGACAGCGCCGAAAAAGCCACGCCGCTGACCGCCGCCTGACCCGCCGACCCTTGCCCGGCTGCCGCAACACCTGTTGAAGGAACACCATGGCATTCAATTGGTTCAAAAAAAAACCTAAGCCGGCCCCAGCACCCGACCCGGCGCCCGAGTCACCTGCAGCGACTGCCGTCGACACCCCCGATGAAGATCCGGCCACAGCCGAGGCCGAACCGACCCATAGCGTTGCGGGTGCGACCGATGCGCAGGCGCAACCCGCGCAGAATGCCGCCCCCCCAGCCGATGACGCGCCGGTCGAAAAAACGGGCCGGGGACTCTTTGCCCGCCTCAAGTCCGGCCTTTCCCAAACCCGCAAGATTCTCACCACCGATATCGACGACCTGTTTATGGGGAGAAAGCGGGTCGACGATGCGATGCTCGAGGAGCTGGAAGAACTGCTGATCACCGCGGACATGGGGGTCGAGACCACCCTGGCGATCATGCAGACGGTTTCCACGAAGCGCGCGCAGATCGCCGGGGCCAAGGAGTTGAAACGACTTCTCAAAGAGGAGATTGTGACCTACTTCGACGCCCCTGCCCCACCCGATGCCAAGGCGGTCGCCAAACCCCACGTGGTGATGGTGGTGGGCGTCAACGGGGTGGGCAAAACCACCACCATCGGCAAGCTGGCAGCCCACGAAGCGCGCAAGGGCAAGAAAGTGCTGATCGCCGCCGCCGACACCTTCCGCGCGGCGGCCATTGAACAGATCGCTATCTGGGCCGAACGGGCCGGAGCCGATATCGTCCGCCACAAGGACAGAGCCGACCCGGCGGCCGTGGCCTACGACAGCGTCGAGGCCGCCATCTCCAGAGGGGTTGACATCGTTTTCGTCGATACCGCCGGCCGGCTGCACACCAAGGTCAACCTGATGGCCGAGATCAAAAAGATCCAGCGCTCCCTGGCCAAACGGCTTCCCGAGGCCCCGCACGAGGTGCTGCTGGTACTCGACGCCACCACGGGCCAGAATGCCCTCGCACAGGCCAGGATGTTCCACGAAGCCCTGGGGGTCACCGGCATCGCCCTGACCAAGCTCGACGGTACGGCCAAAGGCGGTATCGTGGTGGCCATCAGCAGCAGTCTGAAGATCCCGCTGAAATTCGTCGGGGTGGGCGAACGTGTCGACGACCTCCAGGAGTTCGACCCCAAACGGTTCGTGGAAGCACTGTTTTAAGGGCACACCCGGCGGCCGTGCCGCCGCGGGGTTTCAGGCCTGGCGCCGGATGAACGCCGCCACCTGCTGGGCATACATGCGCGGATAGTGCTCGAAGATGTTGTGGCCGCATTTGGGAAACACCAGCAACTCACCCCGGCTCACGGCGCGATAAAACGCCACCCCCTGCTCCACATCGAAAAAATAGCCCCGGTCCGGGTACATCACCAGGGTCGGGCAGGCCACTTGGGCAATGGCCGGACGGAGGTCAAAAAAGCCGCTTTGACCGTAGCATCCGCCCCCTTGGGCGCAGGTGTCGTAAAAAATCTTTCCCCGCTCGTCGCCGTGCCAGTGGGTGTACTTTTTTTGAAGATCGGGACCCAGTTCCTCGAAAGTGGCCGGCAGTTTGCGGCGGTTGAAGTCGTCCATGGCAATACGGCTGTGACACAAGGTGCTGGCGGTGACCAGCGTCCTGACCCGTTCGGGATAACGCACGGCATAGTCCACCCCCACAACGCCCCCCTCGCACTGGCCGACGATGTGAAAGCGCTCGATCCCCAGCTGCGTCACCAGCTGATCCATGGCTGACACACTTTGTTCACGAAAGCGGGCACCCCGGTAGTAGCGGGCAAAGTCGGCGCCACCGTCCGAGCGACCGAAGCCGCGCCGGTCGTACATCAGCACCCGAAACCCCTCCTGCACCAGCATGCCATAAATCCCATCCCACATCATGGCGCAGGCGAAACCGTTGTGCAGCAGCACCAGGGTCTCCCCCTGGCCGTGGGTCTCATAGTAGGTGTCCAGACCGTCGATTTTTAACATGGGCATCGTCGTCGTTTCCTTGAACCCAGCCCTTTCATTGGTTTTTCATTGGACGTTTAACCATCAGGCTGTAGGCTGTAGGCTATGGGCTATGGGCTATGGGCATTAGGTTGATTGGTTGATTGGGAAAAAAACAGGACTGAGGACTGAGTGCTGAGGACTGAGTGAAAAAAAAGAAGGACGTAGTTGGTTTGATTGGTTCATTCATTGCCCTTGCCCTTTAATTGGACGTTGAACGTTGGGCGTTGAACGTTGGACGTTCGGTTTTTGCCCTTTGCCCTTCACTTGACCCCTCGACTCCCT
>JAWOIA010000113.1:0-102616 GCA_046484885.1 Desulfosarcina sp.
GGCCGGCCAGATTCACGACCACATCTCCATTGGGCGCTGGATGAGGACCATCGCATCACTGCGGTTGAACCGTCGGATCCAACCGGGTTAGGGTCGCGGCAATAAATAATTCCACAATATGGCGCCGGATTTTGGTTCGACACCCAGGCACATTCGTCGGCGCATATCGGGATATGTGGCGGCGGATGTAACGCCGGTGGCGGGCCAACAGACAAGCAAGATGTGGAATTATTTTTTTCCGAGGCCCCCTTAGACCGACCTTTGTTGCTGCCAGGTGTTTTGGCTGGATACGGTTTCCAGGTGCGGGTCCACCGAAGGCGTCGGCCCGTCAGTCGGGACGGTGCTTGCTGCGGCCACCAAGGCCTCATCCGCTTGAGCCGGCTGTGTGGGGCGGATCTTGAATGGCTGTCGCCGGCGATACTCCGCCTGTTTGCCGTCATTCCACTGCTTCACCGGCCGCAGGTACCCCACCACCCGGGAGTAAACCTCGGTTTCGCGGTCACAGTGGGAGCAGCGGGTCTGCTCACCGTTGAGGTAGCCGTGGGCGGGGCAGATTGAAAAGGTGGGGGTCAGGGTGAAGTAGGGCAGCCGGTAATTGGTCGCCACTTTGCGGATCAGCGATTTGACCGTCTCGGTGTCGGTGACCTGTTCACCCAAAAAGAGGTGCAGCACGGTGCCGCCGGTGTATTTGGTCTGCAATTGGTCTTGGAGCATCAACGTTTCAAAAATGTCATCGCTGTAGTTGACCGGCAACTGAGTGGAGTTGGTGTAATAAGGTACGGCGCCCTTGCGAACATCGGCGTCGTTGGCGCAGCGGATCTCCGGATAGCGCCCTTTGTCAATCATGGCCAGACGGTAGGAGGTGCCTTCGGCCGGGGTGGCCTCGAGGTTGAATATCTCTTTGGTCCGGCTCTGGATTTCGGTGAGCATGGCTCGCAGCGCGTCCATCACCCGCTCGGCAAAAGTCTGGCCGACGGCAGTGGTGATATCCGTTCCCAAAAAGTTCAGACAGGCTTCGTTCATGCCCACGAGGCCGATGGTGGAGAAGTGGTTTTTCCAGTAAACGCCAAAGCGCTCTTTGATGGCGCGTAGGTAAAACTTGGAGTAAGGGTAGAGGTTTTTGTCGGTAAACTGCTCCAATACTTTGCGTTTGATGGATAGACTTTCGATTGCCAGGTCAACCTTGGCCTGGAGAATTTCAAAAAATTCTTTTTCATCCCGGGCCACATGGCCGATCCGGGGAAGGTTGATGGTGACCACACCGATGGAACCGGTCAAGGGATTGGCGCCGAAGAGGCCACCGCCGCGTTTGAGCAACTCGCGGTTGTCCAGGCGCAGGCGGCAGCACATGGAGCGGGCGTCCTCAGGCGATAGATTTGAATTGACGAAGTTGGAAAAGTAGGGGATGCCGTATTTGCCGGTCATCCGCCAAACCGGTTCGAGGTTGGGATTGTCCCAGTCGAAGGCTTTGGTAATGTTGTAGGTTGGAATCGGGAAGGTGAAGACGCGGCCTTTGGCGTCGCCTTCGATCATCACTTCGGCAAAGGCCCGGTTGAAGGTGTCCATCTCAGCCTGGAAATCGCCATAGGTGGCCTGCTTTTCCTTGCCACCGATGATCACCGGGTGGTCTTTGAGGGTATTGGGCACACACAGATCCATGGTGATGTTGGTAAAGGGTGTTTGAAATCCCACGCGGGTGGGGATGTTGATGTTGAAAACGAACTCTTGCAGCGCCTGTTTGACTTGGGCATAGTTGAGTCGGTCGTAGCGAATAAAGGGTGCCAGCAGGGTGTCGAAGTTGGATAAGGCCTGGGCGCCGGCCGCCTCTCCTTGGAGGGTGTAAAAGAAATTCACAATCTGGCCCAGGGCCGAGCGCAGATGTTTGGGCGGCGCGCTCTCGACCTTTCCTTCGACGCCCTTGAATCCGTTGCGCAGAAGGTCGGTGAGGTCCCAGCCCACGCAGTAGACCGAGAGCAGGCTCAGGTCATGGATGTGCAGATCCCCCTCGGCGTGGGCGTGGCGAATCTGGGGTGGGTAGATCTGGTTGAGCCAGTATTCCGCGGTGACGTCTGACGAGATGTAGTTGTTGAGACCCTGGAGCGAATAGCACATGTTGCTGTTTTCTTTTATTTTCCAGTCCAGTTTGCGAATATAGTGCTCCACCAGGTCCACCTGGGCCTTGGTGGCGATGCGGCGGATCTGGGCATGTTGCTCCCGGTAGATGATGTAGGCCTTGGCCGTTTGGTAGTAGGGGGAGTCCAGCAGCACCCGCTCCACGATGTCCTGGATCGCTTCGACTTCAGGGGTGGGGCCGAGGCGGAGTTCATGGGCCAGGGTCAGAACCCGCAGGGTCATTTTTTTGCTCTCGCGCGCTCCGAACTCCTCGGTGGCCTGACCCGCCTTGAGGATGGCTGCGGTGATCTTGGATGAGTCAAACTCCACAATTCGGCCGTCCCGCTTCTTGATCTGTTTAATCACGCTTCTCTCCTCGGGTGTGTCATTGGATCGGCGTCACAAGGGACACGCAAACCACGCTGCGGCCGGCAGGCCTTCACGGTCCGCGACACGTGGACAGCTGTGGATAAGGTGTTATTCCAGCCTCATGGGGCTCGGCGGACGCTAAACACCTACAACAAGATGTTGTTGCTTGTCAAGGAAATTTTTGCATTGACATACCATATGTTGTATGAGACATGGAAAGAAAACCCCGGCGACCGGGACCGGGGCGGGGCAATGGGCAATGGGCGTTAACGTGACCGCTCGGAAATGGACGCACAACCACGGAGTTGAGACATAATATGGTACAGAAAGAGAAAGTTCTTGTCGTGGACGATGGCAGCGTGGACCTCAACACCCATGTTTGGGATGACCCGCTTTTCTGTCAGCGCCTCATTGGCGCCAATGCCGTCAATCGCTCTCAGGCCATGGAGATCCTCCAATTCGTTCAAGGTACCATCGAACACATGGAGCTGCGGCAAATCACCGCACCGATGGTGGACGAGATGGTCAAGGCCAAATTGGCCGAATACGGTCTGGATCGTCAGGTACCCGTGCAGCTGACCCGGGATCTGTTTGTCAGAAACGGTCTTGAGCTCTCCTCCAATGCCAAAATCGTTCTGGAGCGGCGCTACCTCAGAAAAGATGCCGAGGGCCGGATTCAGGAGACGCCGGTCCAGATGTTTCAACGGGTGGCCCGGCACATCGCTCAGGCCGAGACCCACTACGACCCAAACGCCGACGTCCGGGTGACTACGGAACAGTTTTACCGGTTGATGACCGATTTTTCCTTTTTGCCCAACTCGCCCACCCTGATGAATGCCGGCAGGCGCCTGGGCCAACTGGCGGCCTGCTTTGTGCTGCCCATCGAAGACAGCATGGAGGGCATTTTCGATTCGCTGAAAAACGCCGCCGTGATTCACAAATCAGGCGGCGGCACCGGATTCTCCTTCTCCCGGCTGAGGCCGAAGAATGCCATGGTGGGCACCACCGGCGGTGTCGCTTCCGGGCCCGTTTCCTTTATGAAGATCTTTAACACGGCTACCGAGCAGGTCAAACAGGGGGGTACCCGCCGCGGGGCCAACATGGCGATTCTGCGGGTCGACCACCCCGATATCATGGAGTTCATCCACTGTAAATCCGTTCATACCGAGTTGAATAATTTCAACATCTCCGTGGGAATCACCGAAGCGTTCATGGGGGCGGTCAAGAGCGATGGCCTTTACGACCTGGTGGATCCTCGGGACCAGCGGACGGTGGCAACCATTTCGGCCGCCAAGGTCTATGGGGCCTTGGTGGAGCAAGCCTGGAAAAACGGCGACCCCGGCATTATTTTTTTGGACCGCATCAACCGTGACAACCCCACGCCGGCCTTGGGCGAGATCGAAAGCACCAACCCCTGTGGCGAACAGCCCCTGCTGCCCATGGAAGCCTGCAACCTGGGATCGATCAATCTTGCCAGATTTGTGGTTGAGCGCGATGGCGAGGCGCAAATCGATTACGATCGCCTCAAAGAGACCGTCTGGACCGCCGTACGCTTCCTTGACAACACCATCGACATGTCCCGCTACCCCTTGGCCGAGATTGACCGAATGGTCAAGGGAAACCGTAAGATCGGCCTGGGGGTGATGGGCTTTGCCGACCTGTTGTTCCAGCTGGAAATTCCCTACAACAGTGAACCGGCCCTGGCGTTGGCCGAAGCGCTCATGGGTTTTATTCAGTCCGAATCGCTCCAGGCGTCTCTGGAACTGGCTCAACAGCGCGGCGTGTTCCCCAATTATGAGCGAAGCCGGTTCAACGCAGACCCGACCACGGCGTATCGCAACGCCACCACCACCACCATCGCCCCGACCGGGACCTTGAGCATCATCAGCAACTGCTCGTCAGGCATCGAGCCGCTGTTCGCCCTCAGTTTCGTACGCACGGTCATGGACAACGACAAGCTTCTCGAGGTCAACCCACACTTCGAGGCGGTGGCCCGAAGGCAAGGGTTCTACTCCTTGGCCCTTATGGAGGCCATTGCCGCCGCAGGAACCATCGCCCACATGCCGGAGATCCCCGATGCGGTCAAAGCGGTGTTCGTCACCGCCCACGACATTTCGCCCGAATGGCATCTGCGCATGCAAGCCGCTTTTCAGAAACATACCGACAACGCGGTCTCCAAAACGGTCAATCTGGCTCGGGAGGCAACGGAAGCGGACGTGCGCAAGGTCTACAACCTGGCCTGGGAGCTGGGGTGCAAAGGGGTCACCATCTACCGGGATGGCAGCAAGGAGAACCAGGTGCTGGCTTTTTCAAGGGCCCAAGAAGAGACGGATACCTTTATGGCCGCCGTCCGTAAGCGGCCCGACACGCTGTACGGGTTTACCACCCGCGTCAAGACCGGCCTGGGTCAGCTTTACGTGACCGTTACCGAGCACCACGGCAAGCCCTTCGAGGTCTTTGCCACGATCGGCAAGTCGGGCCGGTCCACCACCGCCAAGACCGAGGCCATCGGCCGGCTCGTCTCCCTGGCCTTTCGTTCGGGGGTCACCGCCGACAAAGTGGTGGGACAGCTCAAGGGGATTGGGGGCGAGCACCCCGTCTTCCAGAATGGCGGGCTGGTGCTCTCCATTCCCGATGCCATCTCGCGGGTGTTGGAAAACCGTTATCTCAAGGACAGCCCATCCAAAAAGCAGGGTGGGGGGCTGATGGGCGAAGTTTGTCCCGAGTGCGGCCAGACCATCAGTTTCGAGGAGGGCTGCATGACCTGCCATTTTTGCGGGTTCAACAAGTGCGGGTAGGCCGGGTTGGACGCCACCGCTTGCGTGGGCGGGCCTTGGGCGGAGCGGCCGGCGACCACTACGGCCGGGGCTGCCCGCCGACCCCGCCGCTTCGCATTGGATGGTGGTCCGGGGGTGTTTTGGGGGTGACCCATATGTAGTCGGCCCAGGAGAGGTCGACCTCTGCACCGACCGGCGCCAGGTAGATGGTTTTAAAAGGTGCTTGGGTCCGGGCGAAGGCTCGGTTGGGGATGCCGAATTTGCGGATGATGTGTCCGTTTCCAGCCAGTACGACCATTTTGCCGGTCCCTATGTGATTGGCGACCGCCTCGGCCATGCCATCTTCCCAGGTGCACTGGGCTTCGTAAAAGAAATCGAATGCGACCCGGCCCGGGACGCGGTGCATCTTGAAAACCTCGGCAATGTAGGCCCGATGGTCGGGATCGGTGGTATCGATGGATGCGGGCAGGAGCCGGCGGTCGCTTTGCGACAGGCTGGCGATACCACCGACGCTGATTTTGCCGGGTAGGTGAAAGGGCACGTTCAGGGCGACGATCCGAAGTCCCTTTTTTTTTGCAAATTCCAGAATATCGCGGTAAAGACCGTAATCGAAGCGCCAGTTGGCGTACCAATGGGTCTGCTGCAACAAGGCGGTTTCGTCCAGGTGGCCGGCGGTCCACCGGTCCAGCACCGGCTGGTAGGTGTGATCGAACATCTCCATGCCGATGCTGAGATCAGCGGTGGTCTGCGCGAGGGCCTGGATGATTTGCAGTTGAATGGCATGGTGTGACGGGTTGGTGTGGGTTTCACCCGCGTAAATCACCCGAGCTTGAGCCAGTTCGGTCAGGAGGGCATCCCGGGATACCACCGCGGCGGTTTCGGTCTTGATGATGGTGTTGGCCATCATTCGGGTCGGGTTGTCCCGGATGGACAGGGTCTCGGGGACCACGGCACAGCCAGTGCTGCAAAAGGCCGCCCACCCGATCATCACCACCAGGAGTTGCCGCCAGGGTTTACGAGGGCTCAAGCAAACTGGCCGCTCCCGGCAGGGTTGGATCCGTGGTTGGCCGGTTCCGGAGGCGGATGTGACGGAAAAATCAAGAAGTGCACTACTTTTTCGCAAGGCGTTTATCCCCTGGTACGATACCGAGCCCGTCATGGCGTTGACCCTGGTTTTCGCCGTGGTGGTGCTGCTGTTCAGTATGGCCGGCATTGCTGCAGCCCTGGATACGACCGATTACCACCCCTACATCTGGGTTCCCGGCACGCTGGGGATACTGTCATTGACGATCACCCTGACGTCGCTGGTTCGCCTGATCCGCAGGGGTGCGTCCAAATCAACCTGAGACGCCGGTTTTTGAGCCTGGGTTCAATTGACGGCTGCATCTTTTTCCAAAAATGATTTGAAACTCATGCTCAGGTGACTGTCGGATTCGATGTATCTGAGGATGTTGAGCATCTCGTCCGCGGCAATATAGCCGGGTCGATTGGCGATCCGCTCCCCGGTTTCCGAGATGAACCAGATGCTGGGCAGCCCTCTGACCTGGTACTTCAACGCGGTCTTCTGCTCTTTATCCGAGTTGACCCGGATGGGTATGAAGTTGCGGTTGACGAAGGCGATGACCGCGGAGTTGGAAAAGGTCTCCCGCTCCATTTGAAGGCAGTAACGGCACCTTTCCGAATCAAAGAAAAGGAACAGCTTCTTTTTTTCGGCCTCGCCCCGCTGCCTCCCTTCCGCATAGGAAAGCCACTGGATGCCGCCGCCGTCGGCCCCGGCCATCGTCAACTGTCCGGCTGCCGCAGACAGGGTCAACAGCACCGTTAGCAGTGCAGCGTGGGCTAGCCGTCGTCCGTTCATGTCGTCACACCCCCCCTAAATTCGGATCAGATGCAGTTTGTCGCTAAGCAGCAGCAGGCCAAGTATCACCAGCAGCACCCCTGCCGTCATATTAATCGCGCGCGTCCATCCGGATGCTTTGCGAATCAAGGGCAAAAGGGACCCGATAAATACCGAGAGCAGGAGAAACGGCAGCGCCAAACCGGCCGAGTACAGGCAGAGCAACCCGATGCCATGCCCCAGCGTCTCCTGGTTGGCTGCCAGGATCAGGATCGATCCCAACAGGGGCCCGACGCAGGGGCTCCACCCCGCTCCGAAGGCCATGCCGACCACAAAAACGCCCCCCAAATGGACGGGCTTTTTGTGTACCTGGAGCCGTCGTTCAAACTCCAACGGCCGGAACCGGATCCAGCCGGTCAAGTGAACACCGAAAAGCAGGATCAGGCTGCCACCGCCGATCCGGATCCAATCCCGGTATTTGAAAATGGCGCCTCCAATGTAGGAGGCCGAGGCACCCATCAGCACAAAAACCAATGTAAAGCCAAGTACATAGATCACGGTGCCGCGAATCACCCGCCAACGTAGCGCCGCCGGACGATCACCGGTCAACTCATTCAGGGAAAGCCCGGTGATAAAGGTGAAATAGGCCGGTATCAGCGGCACGATGCATGGCGAAAAAAAAGACAGCAGCCCCGCTGAGAATGCGGCCAAATAGGAAACCGGGTCGCTGAACATACCTACCTGTTTTTAGGTCCCCGCAATAGTCGCGGTTCGGTTGAACCCGCCCGGTCATGCCCGCGCTGGATAGCCCGCGGCACCCGGCCTGGTTTCGGCAAGGTCGGGGTGTCGGTCCCAAGGGCGGGTCGGCATCTCACGGCTGGGTCTGGCCGTTGGAAAAATTCTTGATCATGGCTTCCCCCAGTTCCTTGGAGCGATGGGTGGCGGCCTCCACGGCGTTGATGAGTGTGGTTCGCAGCCCGCCTTTTTCCAGGGTGTGCAGGCCCGCAATGGCCGTACCGCCCGGAGAGGTGACCGAATCCTTCAACTGTCCCGGATGGGCGCCGGTTTCCAGGAGCAGTTTGGCGGCTCCCAGGATGGTCTGGGAGGAGAGGAAGAGGGCATCTTTGCGCGAAAGTCCCACCTTGACGCCGGCATCAGCCAAGGCATCCACGATCATGAAAATATAGGCCGGCCCACTGCCGCTCAACCCGGTGATGGCGTCCATCAGATAGTTTTCCTTGAGGAAAATGGATTTGCCCACCGAATTAAAAATCTCCATGGCCAGTTGGATGTCCTCCGGGCTGGCTTGGCCGCCCGCGGCAATGGCGGTGGCCCCCTCCCTCACCGCCACGGCCACGTTGGGCATGGCCCGGATCAGGCGGAGATCCTTGCCGAGCATGGACCCAATGGCCGCCAGGGGAACTCCTGCAGCGATGGAGATGACCAGCTTGCCCATGTCCAACAGATCGGCCGTCTCCTTGAGTACGCTGGCCATGATCTGGGGTTTGATGGCATAGATGATGATGTCGGCCGCTTTGACCACCTCGCGGTTATTCGTGGTGGTTGATACGTGGTACTTTTCCCGCACCGGTGCCAACTGCTGTTCGCTGGCATCGGAACAGATGATGTTTGCAGGCAGGGCGGCGCCGGAACCGATCAGGCCGTCGATCAGGGCGGTGCCCATGTTGCCGGTGCCGATCAAGCCGATGATTTTGTTGTTCAACATGGATTCGATCTCCCCATGAATAGACGATTGCGTAAATAGGTCACCTACTGGTTGCCGCCTGCTCGTGTCAAGCAAAATTATGGTTTGGGATCTGCTTCAACCACCCAAAGGCGAGCCGTTGCTTGTTTGCACGGGGTGGTGATTTTGGTCTTGACAGGACGGATCGAGAACTGTAATGGTTAGACCATTCTATCTTTTCTTTTTGACGAGGCCGCCATGTTTAAAGCCGCCAAACAGAACCGGGTGTTTCAGGATGTTGTGGATCAGATCCAGGAGACCATCTTTGCGGGCAAGTTGAAACCCGGTGAACTGCTGCCGCCCGAACGCGAGCTCAAAGGGATGCTGCAGGTGAGCCGGGGGACCTTGCGCGAGGCGCTGCGGGTGCTCGAGCAAAAGGGGCTGCTCGAAATCAAGTTGGGGGTCGGCGGCGGAGCCATGGTGAGGGATATCAGCTTTGACCAGATCAACGAAAGCCTGGCGCTGCTGATCCGCTACCAGAAGGTCTCATTGCAGCACCTGACGGAATTTCGTGTGGGTGTGGAAGGCCGGGTGGCGGCCCTGGCTGCCGCCCGCAGGACGCCGGCGGATATCCAGCGGCTGCGTGTCCTGCTCGAAGCGGCCCGTGGTTATGCCGATATGGGCAGTGCCTATCAGCGGGAGTTTGTGGGGGTGGACAAACAAATTCACCTGGCCCTGGCCGAGATTACCGCCAACCCGGTCTACATCTCCCTGAACCACACGGTTCATGACAACATTGACCAGTATTATGAAACCTTTCTCTCCATGAAGCAGCGGGAGTTGCAGGAAAATCTGGCTGACTTGGCCAGCATCATCCAGGCCGTCGAGAATCAGTGTATCGAGGAGGCGATGCAGCTGGCTGAATCCCACGTGCTGCGATTCAACCATTACATGGAAAAACGGGAGGTTTGACCGGCATGTCCAGCAAACGAATCAAGTCGCATCCCATTCTTGAAGTCCCTTCCGAGGAAGGGGTCGCATTCTCCTGGAACGGCCGGCCCATGAACGGCAGAAAGGGCGAAATGATATCCTCGGCCCTGTTCGCCAATGATGTTCATGTTTTCGGCCACCATTACAAAGACGGCAGCCCCCAGGGCCTGTTCTGTGCCAACGGCCAATGCTCCCAGTGCATGGTGATCGTCGACGGGGTCCCGGTCAAGTCGTGCATGACGGCGCTGAAACCGGGGATGGTCGTCGCGTCGGTCGAAGGCCTGCCCAGCCTGCCGCTGGTCGAGGGGGAACCCTTGCTTGAACCGGCGACCGAGGTGTCGGTGGCGGTATTGATCATCGGCGGCGGCCCGGCGGGGCTCAGCGCGGCCATCGAACTGGGCCGATTGGGCGTTCGGATACTGATCATCGATGACAAGGATCGTCTGGGGGGCAAGCTGGTTCTGCAGACCCACAAGTTTTTCGGATCGGTGGAGGACTCCTATGCCGGTACCCGCGGATTTGAAATCGGGACGCTTCTCGAGGCGCAACTGCGGGAACTGCCTTCGGTGCAGATCTGGCTCGAGACCACGGCCGTGGGTGTTTTTTCCGATGGTGTGGTTGGGGTCGTGAAAAAAAACCGCTACCGCACGATCCGCCCTGAAAAGCTGCTGGTGGCCACCGGTGCGCG
Source organism: Desulfosarcina sp. (assembly GCA_046484885.1). Classification (GTDB taxonomy): domain Bacteria; phylum Desulfobacterota; class Desulfobacteria; order Desulfobacterales; family Desulfosarcinaceae; genus Desulfosarcina. The sequence continues at coordinate 10,458 of JAWOIA010000113.1, forward strand.
GGAGAAGATGCTCTCTTTTCCGGGCAACACCTTGCCGGGTGTTTACGGCGCCGGGGCCTTTCAGACCTTGGTGAACCGTGATCTGGTCAAAGCCTCCGAACGCGTGCTGATCGTTGGCGGCGGCAATGTGGGGCTGATTGCCGGGTACCACGCCATCCAGGCGGGTATTGAGGTGGTGGCGCTGATCGAAGCCTTGCCCCAAGTGGGTGGCTACAAGGTTCACGCCGATAAATTGGTCCGGCTCGGGGTTCCCATTTTAACCCGGCATACGGTTGTGGCCGCCCATGGGCAAACGCATGTGGCGGGGGTAACCATCGCCGAGCTGGACGAACGCTGGCAGGTGATTCCCGGCACCCATAAAACCGTTGCGGTGGATACGGTGCTGATCGCGGTGGGGTTGGCCGAGGTCAACGAATTTTATCTCAAAGCCAGGCAATGGGGCATGGACGTCTATTCGGCCGGGGACGCCCAGGAGATCGCCGAAGCATCGGCGGCCATGTTCACCGGCAAGATCGAGGGGTTGAAAATAGCCAAAGCCCTGGGTCGCTACACGGATGCGGTTCCGGTTTCCTGGGAAGAAAAAGCCACTATTCTTAAGTCCCGGCCCGGCCCAACCCGCCATCGGGAGCCGTCCTCGACCGAGGAAGGAGTGGTTCCCATCTTCCATTGTGAACAGGAGGTGCCCTGCAACCCCTGTGCCTCGGTCTGCCCCGAGGGGGCTGTCCGCACCGAAGGCGACACCATCACCGGGCTGCCCTACCTGGTGGCGGGCGCGGTATGCCAAGGCTGCATGGCCTGTGTGGCCATCTGCCCGGGACTGGCAGTCACCCTAGTGGACTACCGCAAGGATCCGGAGCACCCCCTGGTGACCCTGCCTTATGAAGTCTGGCGCGAACGGGTGGCAAAAGGCGAACGGGTGCCGGTGACCGATCAGGATGGGGCCATCCTTGGCTTTTACCCGGTCCAGCGAGTTGTTGCCAACCGCAAGAAATACCCGGGGACCCTGCTGGTGCAGGTGAAGCTGCCGCGGGCCGCGGCCAAGCGAGCGGTCGGCATTCGGGTCCAGGAGTTGGCGCTGGACCCATCGACCCTATACGAAAATGCCCCTCTGCCGGACGAAGCGGTGATCTGCCGCTGCGAGCGCATCACGGCCGGTGAGATCCGGTCTGCCATTCGCAGCGGGGTCAGGGACATGAACCAGATGAAGGCCCTGAACCGGGCCGGCATGGGTGCGTGCGGCTCCAAGACCTGTCGGCTCATGATTTGGCGGATTTTCCAGGAGGAGGGGGTGGATCGTGGATCGGTCACCGACCGGATCGATCGTCCGCTTTTTGTCGAGGTGGCCCTGGGGACCCTGGCCGGCGAAAGGAGTGGTGAACAGGATGCCTAACACCGATGTTATTATCGTCGGAGCCGGTTCGGTGGGGGTGCCCACAGCCATGGCCTTGGCGGCCGCCGGACTCCAAACTGTTGTGGTGGACGCCAAACCGTCGCCGGGTCAGGGGGACAACAAGCGGGCCATCGGCGGTATTCGGGCCACCCACTCGGACCCGGCCAAAATCAGGGTCGGCCTGCGGTCGCTTGAAATATTCTCCACCTGGAAAGATACTCACGGTGACGATATCGAGTGGCTCAGGGGCGGCTACCTCTTTCCGGTTTATCGCAAGCAGGAGGAAGAATCCCTGAAACAGCTTTTGCCGCTGCAGCAGCAATTTGGCTTGAAAATTGATTTTATCGACCCGCAACAGCTGGAGACCATCGTTCCGGGTATCAACACCCAGGGGCTCATTGGTGGTACGTTCTCCCCGAATGACGGCTCGGCGTCGCCGCTGCTGGCCATCAATGCGTTTTCACGAAAAGCCCTTGAAAATGGCGCCCGTTTCCTCTTTAATGAGCGCATCCACACGCTGCTGGTAGAAAAGGGGCGGGTAGTGGGTGTCGAAACGGACAAGGGGGTCTACCGTGCCCCGGTGGTGGTCGATGCGGCCGGTGCCTATTCCCGGCCCTTGTGCCGGACCGCAGCGCTGGATCTTCCCGTGTTCCCCGATTCCCACGAAGGAGCCATCACCGAGCCGGTGGCCCGCATGTTCTCTTGCATGGTGGTGGATCTGCGACCGGGAGTGGGATCGAAGAACTACTATTTTTACCAGAACAGCCACGGCCAGGTGGTGTTCTGCATCACCCCGGATCCGCCCATTCTTGGAACCGATACCCGTGAAACCTCGGTTTTTCTGCCCCAGGTGGCCGCTCGCATGGTGGCGCTGATTCCGCGCTTAAAAAACCTGCGGGTGAGGCGGGTGTGGCGAGGACGCTACCCCATGAGTCCCGACGGATCACCCATCGTTGGCTGGAACCCCCAGCTGGCGGGGCTGTTCCACCTCACCGGCATGTGCGGTCAAGGCTTTATGCTCGGCCCCGGAATGGGTGAGCTGGCCGCGCGGATGATTATGAGCACGACGTCCGGTCAAGACCGGCAAGCGATCGATTTTTTTTCGCCGGCCCGACCGTTTTCAGAAGTTCGCGAAACCCTCAAATAGCGACGATGACAACCCACCACAAAAGGAGTGCAACCATGACCCCATTGGTCATCACCCCGCGCGCAGCCCTGGCCTACCAGCGCAGCGACGTCGACAAAGGATACACCAACCACTACTTGGACATTGACCTTTCCGCCGGTACCATTGCCATCCACCCCATCGACGAGCAGACCAAAAAAACCTTCATCGGCGGCAAAGGCTTCGACCTGTGGCTGTTGTGGCAGGCGGTCAGCGGGGATACCCGCTGGAACGATCCGCAAAATGCCGTCTGCATCGCCTCCGGGCCCATGGGCGGTACCCCCGCCTACCCCGGTTCGGGCAAGAGCATCGTGACCTCGATTTCGCCCCTCACCGGCTCGGTGATCGATTCCAACGTGGGCGGCTATTTTGGCCCCTATCTCAAGTTTTGTGGTTTTGACGCCCTGCGGATTTCAGGAAAGTCCGCAGAAGGGGTGGTGGTGGTGATCGACGGGATTGAAGAAAAAATTGAAATTGTGCAAGTCGGCGGATTACCGGACGATGCCTATGCCCTCTCGGCAGTGTTGACCGATCACTTCTCCCAAGGCAAGAAAACCGGAATTTCCGTCGTTTCGGCGGGGCCGGGCGCCGCCAATACCCGCATGGGCTGCCTGAACTTTTCGTGGTACGACAATGCCCGTAAACGGGCGCGCTATAAACAGGCCGGGCGCGGCGGCATCGGCACCGTTTTTGCCGATAAAGGGCTTCAGGCGGTGGTGGCCCGCTGGGAGCAGGTCTCACTGAAGACCAACAACCCGGCCGACCTGGAGGCCCTCAAAACCGTGGCCAAGTGCCACTCCAAGGAGATTGTTGCGCTGGATCCCAAGCAGAACGAGATGGCCCGGATCGGGACGACGCACCTGGTGCCGATCATGAACGATTTCGATCTGCTGCCCACCCACAACTTCCAGTACGGCTCTCACCCGAGCGCGGACCTCATCGGCAGGGAGGTTTTTGGGAAACTCTTCGATCCGGGCTTTGACGGCTGTTGGAAAGGCTGCACGGTCGCCTGCTCCCACGGCGTCAAAGACTTCATACCCGTTAGCGGCCCCTACCGGGGGCAGGCGGTCTTCGTGGACGGACCGGAATACGAAACCATTGCCGGTTGCGGCTCCAACTTAGGCATCTTCGACCCATTCACGATTCTGGAGATCAACTTTTACTGTGACGCCTATGGCCTGGACACCATCAGTGTCGGCACCGCCATCGCCTTTGTCATGGAGTGCTTCGAGCGTGGACTGATCAACCGGGACCACACCGATGGCATGGATCTGTCGTTCGGCAACCGCGTCAGTGCGCTGGAACTGATTCATCAGATGGCGGCCGGGCAGGGCTTTGGCACGATTGTCGGCCAGGGCATCCGCCGCATGAAAGGCATTCTCAGCGACCGCTTTGGCGCGGATCCCGGCATGCTGGCGGATATCGGCATGGAGTCCAAGGGGCTGGAGTTTTCCGAGTACATGACCAAAGAGTCCCTGGCTCAACAGGGTGGCTACGGCCTGGCCCTGAAGGGGCCGCAGCACGACGAAGCCTGGTTGATTTTTTTGGACATGGTTCATAATTTTATGCCCTCCTTTGAGCAAAAGGCCGAAGCCCTGCACTGGTTTCCCATGTTCCGTACCTGGTTCAGTCTATGCGGCCTGTGCAAGCTGCCCTGGAACGACATCATTCCCGAGGACAACAAAGATACGGCCGAGCCGGCCAAGGTGATGAAGCATGTCAACTGGTATGCCGACTACTACACGGCGGTTACCGGTCATGCGGCCAAACCGGACGATCTGATCCGCATGAGCGAGGCGGTTTATAATTTTCAGCGCATCTTCAACCTCAAAATGGGATATGGCACCCGGGATCATGACACCCTGCCGTACCGGGCCATGGGACCGGTCAGCGTCGAAGAGTACGAATCGCGCCAGGAGCGCTATGACACCGAGCTGGTGGAAAAATACCAGCTCGATCTCGAGGGAAAAGAGACGGCCTGGAAAGTGGCCGAGCTGAGAAAGCGCCGTGAAGCCCAATACGAGACCTTGAAAGACGCGGTCTACCAGCGGCGGGGATGGACCAGGGACGGAATCCCCACCCTGGCAACCGTCAAACGACTGGGGATCGATTTTCCCGATGTGTTGGCGCTTCTGGCGGCCAACGGCGTGCGGTAGATGGTCACCGTCGCTGAGCAATCCATGCCCTGGCGCGAGGGGCTGACCGTGGCCGCACTGCTCGCGGAGCTGAAAGACGGCCACATCTATGCGGTGGTCAAGCTCGACGGCAAGCTGGTCTCACGACCTCACTTCGAGACCACGCCGGTTCCCGACGGTGCCCGTCTTGCCCCCATTCCGATGATCGCAGGGGGGTAAGGACCCCTCGTTCGACCCGATCCCACGAGACGGCGTCAGCGATGCCGCCAGGCCTGTGTCTGCAGCCTGGCGGCATCGGTCCCCGAGGGCGCGGTTTCCACCCGGGCCCGGTTCCGAAATTCTTCCAAACCCATTAAAAACCTTGACTTATCCGAGGAAAAGGTCGTATTTTTCCAATGCGGCCGTCGGGCCGTTGGTTATCCTGTCAACCGACCGCTTTTGGGCGAAGGGGTATGCTTCAATGTATTTGCTGGGCTATTTTCTGATGGCTGCGGCTAAGGTCATGGATGTGGTGCTGCTTTTTTTTATGTGGGTGGTCATCATCCGGGCGGTCCTATCCTGGGTCAATCCGGATCCTTACAACGCCATTGTGCGGTTCATTCACAGCGTTACCGAGCCGGTGCTCTATCCGATTCGGACCAAACTGCCGATAAACTACGGGGGGATCGATTTTTCGCCCATCATTGTTTTGCTCGGGGTGGTTTTTCTGCGAACCTTCGCCGTGAACAGCCTGATGCGCATGGCTGATTCGCTGATATAAGGTTCCCCCGCACAGGAGCGTTGCCATGAAATTAACACCCTTGGATATCCAGCAGCAGCAGTTCAAGGTCCGCTTGCGGGGGTTTGATGTGCGCGAGGTCGATCGGTTTCTGGAACTGACCGCCGATGCCTTTGCGACCCTGCAGGAGACGGTCAAACGGCAGGACGAGGAGATCCGCCGCCTCAAGCTGGAAAAGCAGGGCTACCAGGAACGGGAAGAGACCTTCAAACGGGCCATGCTCAACTCCCAGAAAGTGCTTGAGCAGATGAAGGACAACGCCCGGAAATCGGCTGAGATCATCGTCGCCGATGCCGAAGTCAAGGCCGAGAAGATCCTCAATCGGGCCCACAACCGTCTCTCCCAGCTCCATGTGGACATTTCCGAGCTCAAGCGCCAGCGCGTCCAGATCGAGGTTCAGATCCGTGCCGTCATCGATGCGCAAACCAAATTGCTCGAGATCGGTAAAGAAGGCATGGATGCCATGGACGCCGAAGACACCAAAATCAAGCTCCTGAACCACTAGCACGCGGATTCCGGGACCGCTTCGCTCAGGTGGTTGCCGCCGCCGGCCCATTGCCCAACAGCAGCAGATCCAAGTAACCGACAGGAGACGTTTATGGCCAAAATCGATGCTTTTTTCAAGCTCATGCACGAACAGAACGCGTCCGATCTGCATCTGCTTTCCGGCCAGCCGCCCGCCCTGCGCATTCATGGCGACATTGAGCGGGTAAAGTACAAGGTTCTGGACAATGACGATCTTCGCGGCATGCTCTACGAGATCACCCCCGAGGACAAGGTCAAGCGTTTTGAAGAGACCGGCGATGTCGACTTTGGTTACGAGATTCCCGGTCTGGCCCGCTACCGGGCCAACTATTTTATGCAGAAAAACGGCATCGGGGCCGTCTTTCGCGAAATTCCCAACACGATCATGACGGCCGAGCAGCTGGGATTGCCGTCGGTGGTCTCCAAGCTGGCATCCCTGCCTCGAGGTCTGGTGATCGTTACCGGCCCTACCGGATCGGGTAAATCCACCACCTTGGCAGCTATCATCGATGTGGCCAACCGTTTGCGCAGCGACCACATCATTACCATCGAAGATCCGATTGAATTTGTCCACAAAAGCCGCGGGTGCCTGGTCAACCACCGCGAGGTGGGGCTGCACACCAAATCTTTCAGCGCGGCCCTGCGCGGCGCTCTGCGTGAGGACCCGGATATCATCCTGGTGGGCGAAATGCGGGACCTGGAGACCATCTCCCTGGCCATTGAGGCCAGCGCCACCGGCCACCTGGTGTTCGGCACCCTGCACACGACCAGCGCCCCCAAGACGGTGGACCGGATTGTAGAGGTCTTTCCCGCCCAGGAGCAGGCCCAGATTCGCTCCACCTTGGCCGACGGCATTCGGGCCATCATCTCCCAGACCCTGTTCAAGCGGATTGACAAGAGAGGGCGGATACCGGCGCTGGAAATTCTGATCGCCACACCGGCCGTGCGCAACCTGATCCGTGAATCCAAGTCCCATCAGTTGCCCTCCATGATGCAGACCGGCAAAAAATACGGTATGCAGCTTCTGGACGATGCCATTATGGACCTTTACAACAAAGGGCGCATCTCCGCCGATGATGCTTACACCAAGGCCAACGACAAGGGCCGATTCAGGCCGCTGCTAAAGACGCCGCCGACGGATTTCACCGAGGCGTGACCGAAGCGCGATGCCGGCAACCATGGCCGCCTGTCGAAGAGAGGAACCATGAAAAAGCAGGAAATCGATCACATCCTGACGCGGATGCTCGACTCCCACAGCAATGTCTCCGACCTCAATCTCACGGTGGGGAAACCGCTGCAGGTGGAAAGCGCCGGGGAGTTGGTGTCCGTCGAGATCAAGCCCGACATCCGGGAGTTGACCCCCTTTCAAACCGAGACCTTCGCTCTAAACCTGATCAACCAGGATCGACGACTGACCGAAACCTTAATTAAAACAGGCTCCTGCGATCTTTCTTATTCTTTGCCCGGAAAAGCCCGCTTCCGCGTCAACATCTTTTCCCAGACAGGCAACTACTCCATTGTATTGCGGAAGCTCGAGTCCAAGATCCCCACCATCCGGGAACTGAGTCTGCCGGAGACCTTTTACAAGATCTCCAAGGAACTCAACGGCATCGTTTTCGTCACCGGTGCGACCGGTTCCGGCAAATCCACCTCCCTGGCGGCCATCCTGGAAGAGATCAACGAGGCCCGGTCCGTGCACGTGGTGACTCTGGAAGACCCCATCGAATATCAACACCCCCACAAAAAATCGACCTTCAACCAACGGGAGCTGGGGGCGGATTTCGACAATTTTGCCAACGGCCTGCGGGCGGCGTTGCGTCAGGCGCCCAAGGTCATTCTGGTCGGTGAAATGCGGGACCGCGAGACGGTGGAAATCGGTCTCAATGCCGCTGAAACCGGCCATTTGGTGCTGACCACCCTGCATACCGTCGATGCCGGCCAGACCATCAACCGCATTCTGGGCATGTTCGCCAACGAAGAGGAGCGGCAGATACGGATCCGGCTGGCCGACACCGTGCGCTGGGTCGTGGGCCAGCGCCTCCTGCCCAAGATCGGTGGGGGTCGGGTGGCGGCTTTTGAGATTCTCGGGACCAACCTACGTGTCAAGGATGCCATTCTCAATGGCGAGTCCGAGGGAAAAACCTTCTATGAAATGATGGAGGTGGGCCGGGCTTTCGGCATGACCACCTTTGACGACCACATTGTCAATCTCTATGAGCAGGGGCTCGTGACCCAGGAGACAGCATTGGCCTACGCCTCGCACAAGGGTGTGGCCGGTCGCGGTATCGATCGGGTCAAAAGTGCCCGGGGTGAAGCCACCACGGACATAGACAGTTTGGAGATAGACCGCCACTATGAGAGGGTCTGACGACCTCTGGTTGCCTGACCCGACACCGAAAGGATCGGTTGAAAGACCATGGAGATCACCTGTGAAAGCTGCCGCAGCCGCTTCCGGATTGCCGACGAAAAGCTCCCCGCCGATCGAACGGCCTTTTTGAAGTGTCCCAAGTGTGGAAACCGCATCGGTGTGCCGCCGGCCACCCGGCCGACGGAGCTCTCCGACGCATCAACCCTCGAGGACGATTTTTTCTCTTTCGATGAGGATGAAAGCGAGGGCTATGATGCCTCGGACAAGCCCTTTGATTTTGTGGAGGAAGAGGGGAAAAGCGCCCTGTTGTGCGAATCAGACCCGAAGATCGCCCAGTATATCACACCGGTGCTCGATGTACTCGAGTACCACATCACCGAAGCCAAGAACAGTCGTGACGCCTTAAAAACCATGCGCTACCACAGCTACGACCTAATTGTGGTCGACGAGTATTTCGACACCCAGAACCCGGACGCCAACGGGGTGTTGATCTACCTGGAGCGTCTCAATATGGCCCTGCGTCGCAACATCCTGGTGGCTCTGATCACCCGCCGCTTTCGAACCATGGACAATATGGCGGCCTTTCAAAAGAGTGCCAACCTTGTCGTGAACGTGGACAATATCGCCGATTTTGATAAAATCCTGAGACGGGGCCTGGCCGAATTCGGTATCTTCTACCAGGTCTACAAGGACTGTTTAGCCTGACAACCATCGTCCGACCCAGACCGGATGCAGTCGCTTACATCAAACTCTCGCTGATGATTCGGAGCCCCTCCAGGGTGAGGGAGGATTCGACCCGTTCGATGCTTTGGGCCACATGGGCCATCAGTGGCGCCAGACCGCCCGTGGCCAACACCATGGGCACCGTCTCCATCTGCGCCTTGATCCGTCCCACAATTCCGTCCACCAGACCGGCATAACCGAAAATGATGCCGGATTTGATGCTGCTGGCGGTGTCCTTGCCGACTACGTTGTCCGGCCGTTCGAAAATCTCCACCCGTGGCAGTTTGGACGCTTCGCGAAACAAGGCTTCGGAGGCGATCATGATCCCGGGGCTGATGGCCCCGCCCAGGTACTCCCCCTTTTGCGAAACGACATCGAACGTGGTGGCTGTGCCGAAATCAATGATGATCAGGCTGGTGGCGTATTTGTGGAAGGCCGCCACGGCGTTGACGATGCGATCCGCGCCCAGTTCAGCGGGGTTGTTGATGAGAATGGGCATGCGTGTGTAGGAGCGGGCATCGACCCACTGGGGGGTGTGGCCCAGGTATTTGCGGCAAAACGAGTCCAAAATGGTAACCATGGGGGGAACGACGCAGGAAATGATAGTTTTGCGGATTAGCGTGGCATCGATGCCACCGATGCTGAACAGGCCGGTGACGATGACGTTGAATTCGTCCTCGGTCGTTTTGCGTTCGGTCCGAATCCGCCAGTCCCTGAGCAGGGTCTTTTCGCGGTAAATGCCCATGACGGTATTGGTGTTTCCCACATCGATGACCAGCAGCATGATTGACTCCACCTATCCATATGAGGGTTGCGGAAAAGTGCTTCAGACAGCCCCGCGGCGGTGCGGCCCGAACAGGAGGGTTCAGGAGGCTGTGTTGGGGGCTCTTGGGGGCTTGTGGTCGGCTTCATGGCACGCATACGCAGCGGATAGCGTTGACAAGCGTCAGCGTGGTCCGCGTGCGGGCGACATCGTGCACCCGAACCAGGTGCGCGCCTTTCATGGCCGCCACCGCCACGACCGCCTGGGTCCCCCGGGCCACGTCGATGCCAAGGGGGTCCATATCCGTTTGCGAAGGGCCCTTGAGCAGTTGACGGATAAACATCTTACGCGACGGCCCGACCAGGATCGGGGCGCCCAGACCGTGAAAGCGCTCCAGGTTGCCGATGATCTGAAGGTTGTGGCGCCGGGTTTTGCCGAATCCGATGCCCGGATCAAGGATGATGGCGCCAGGGTCCACGCCGGCGGCCACCGCCCGGTCCCTGGCGGCGGATAAAAAGGCCGTGATCTCCCCGATCAGGTCCGAGTAAACCGGGTTCAGCTGCATGGTTTTGGGGTCCCCTTGCATGTGCATGAGGACGAGTGGAACCCGGCACCGGGCGGCGGTTTCGGCCATTTGTGGATCCGAACGAAGGGCGCTGACATCGTTGATAAGGGTCGCTCCGGCGGTTATGGCCTGGCGGGCCACCGAGGCCTTGGTGGTGTCGATGGAGATGGGAACGGTTACGCGGTCGGCAAGGCGCTCGATTACCGGCAGTACCCGGCCCAACTCTTCTGCTTCGGCCACCGGTTTGGAAAAAGGGCGGGTGGATTCACCACCGATGTCCAGGATGTCGGCCCCCGCTTCGACCAACTGCATGGCCTGGGCGATGGCCCGCTCGGCGGAGAAAAAGCGGCCGCCGTCGGAAAAAGAGTCGGGAGTGACATTGACGACACCCATGATCAGGGTACGCGGTCCCAACTCCAGGACCCGCGACCCGCAGGTGAGCGTGGCGGTCGACGGCGACAGGTTCATTGGGACCGTGCAGTAACCGCTGGGTGGTTGTGATCGTTTCGCAGGGGGCCCGCTGCGACCGGCATGCCGACTAAAACGGGCAGGCCATGCGGGGGGGGCATGATGGCCGAGAGCCGGGTCATTGGGGTTTGGCACCCTTCTCAACGTCTGGTTTTTTACCTGCTTCAGCAGGGGGGGCTTCGGCTTCTTCGGGGCCATTATCCGCGGCGGGCGTCGTTTCAGCGTCCGCCTTTGCGGACGGGGTGGGCTCCTCGGCGGGCTCTTCGGTGTCGGCCGGTTTTTCCGGAAGATCGATGTCGGGCCGCACCTCGCGGATCAATTCATCCAGTTCAGCCCCCATCAAGGTCTCTTTTTCGATGAGCCGCTCGGCCACTTTGTGCAGCACGTCCAGGTGTTCGGTCAGGACGGATTTGGCACGGGCGTAGGCGTTGAGAACCAAATTGTGGATTTCGGTGTCGATCTTTTTAGCGGTCTCTTCCGAGTAGTCGCGGTGCTGGGAGATCTCCCGGCCCAGAAAGACCTGCTCTTCATTTTTGGCATAGGACAGGGGGCCCAGATCATTGCTCATGCCCCAGTTGCGGACCATCTGCTGGGCCAGATCGGTGGCTCGCTTGATGTCGTTGGACGCGCCGGTGCTGATGCGTTTGAATACCAGCTCCTCGGCCACCCTCCCGCCGAAGGCGATGGCCAGCTCGGCCTCCAGTTGGTCTTTGTAGCGAAAGTCCCGCTCTTCGGGCAGAAACCAGGTCACTCCTGCGGCCCGTCCCCGGGGAATAATGGTGATTTTGTTGACCACATCGGTACCGGGGATGAATCGGGCCACCAGGGCATGGCCGCCTTCGTGGTAAGCGGTGGTCAACCGGTCTTCTTCCTTGATGACCTTGGATTTTCTTTCCAGACCCATGTACACCTTGTCTTTCGAATCCTCAAAATCCATCATGTCCAGCCGCTCCTTGTTGCGTTTGGCGGCTAACAGGGCGGCTTCGTTGACCAGGTTTTCCAGGTCCGCGCCCGAAAATCCCGGGGTGCCTCTGGCCAGGATCTTGGTATTGACGTCTGTGGCGATGGGGGTGCGCTTCATGTGAACCCGAAGGATTTTCTCCCGGCCACGAATGTCCGGCAGTGACACCACCACCTGGCGGTCGAATCGTCCGGGCCGCAGCAGGGCCGGGTCGAGTACATCCGGGCGGTTCGTGGCCGAGATGAGGATGACCCCCTCATTGGACTCGAAACCGTCCATCTCCACCAGCAACTGGTTCAAGGTCTGTTCGCGTTCATCATGCCCGCCTCCCAGCCCGGCACCGCGATGGCGGCCCACCGCATCGATCTCATCGATAAAAACGATGCAGGGGGCGTTTTTCTTGCCCTGCACGAACAGGTCCCGCACCCGGGAGGCGCCCACGCCCACAAACATCTCTACAAAGTCTGAGCCACTGATGCTGAAAAAGGGCACACCGGCTTCACCGGCGATGGCACGGGCCAGGAGGGTCTTGCCGGTGCCGGGCGGTCCCATGAGCAGTACGCCTTTGGGGATGCGCCCTCCCAGGCGGGTGTATTTTTTCGGGTCCCTCAGAAAATCCACGATTTCGCTGAGCTCTTCTTTGGCTTCATCGATGCCGGCCACGTCATCGAAGGTCACCTTCTCCTGTTGGTCGGAGAGGAGTCTGGCACGGCTCTTACCGAAAGACATGGCTTTTCCGCCGCCGCCTTGCATCTGGCGCATGAAAAAGATCCACACCCCGATGAGCAGAATCATCGGAAACCAGGAGACCAGCACCGACATGTACCAGGGCGACTCCGCCGGCGGCTTGACGTTGATCCTGACGTTCTTCTCCTTCAAGTTTTGAATCAGAGTGGGATCCTGGGGGGCGTATATCTTGAATTGGCTGCGGTTGATGTCCGTGGCGCGGATCTCCTGGCCCTGGATGGTAACCTCGGCTACCCGGTCGGAATCCACCATGGAGAGGAATTCCGAGTAACTGAGTTCGTTCTGGGTGATCTGCTGCTGGTTGAAAAGGTTGTAAAGCATCACCATCATCAAGGTGATCACCAGCCACAGGGCCAAGTTCTTGGTAAATGGGTTCAAATTGAGACTCCTCCTGGACGCGCTTCGGGCACGACCTACGGGTGACCGGTGAACAACTGATTCATATTAACCATCATCGGGTGTCAAGCAAGAAAAATTCAACCCCCAGGGCCCGGGTGGTCGCAGCCGTTACTTTGACGCGCTCGTCTATCCGCTGCCCGATCAGCCAGACAATCCCATGCTGGTCGGTCAGCACCGGCGCGTTTGCCCTGGCTTGCCGGGAAATGCGGTGATCGATGAAAAATTTTTTCAATTTTTGTGATCCGGCGGCGCCCAGGGGTGTGAATCGGTCTCCGGCAGCGGCGGGGCGAACCGTCAAGGGAAGTTTCAGCCGATCCAGATCGACATAGGCCTGGTCTGCGCCGACATCACCCCACGGGGGCAGGTGCCGGGGCCTGCAGAGGGAAAAACGGAGTTCGACCCCCATTGCCGCTATTTCAACGGCTGCCGGCAACGGGGTTGGGATTTCCCGGTTGGCCGGCGCTGGTTTCTGGAGCGTTGCTTCCGCCCGACCGCGGCGGCCTGGCTCAAATAAACAGATCGTCAGGTGATCGCCGCTGCGGCGGACCCGGATGCCGTTGGGCAGATGCAGCGCCTTCTCGGCGCCGTCGTATGCGAGCAGGTTCAAAACGGATTGAAGGTGGCAAAAGGTGATTCGCCGCAAAGAGCCGCAGAGCTCCTGCAAGGCCTTGCGGATCAGGCGACGGGCCAGGGCAGGGTGGGCCTGACTGATCCGGCCGGCCGATAGGGTGATGCATGTGGCGTGGCGATGCAATCGCGCTTTTCGGTAAGGGTCGGTCACCAGCCCGTCAATCCAGGTCTCTTCGGTGCGCAGGATATCGGCCAACCGGTTCAGGTGCTCGCCGATGCGCGGGTTGTAGTCAGCCGCCAACAGGGGCAGTAGATGGTGCCGGATCCGGTTGCGCATGAACCGGAGGTCATGGTTGGATTCATCCTGAACGCAGGCGATGCCCTCCTTGGCAATAAAGGCTTCGATCTGGGAACGGCGGGCATGGATCAGCGGCCGGATGATGCGGTTGTCGCGCACGGGAGCGATACCCGACAGCCCGCGTGGCCCGGCTCCCCGCAGCAGAACCATCAGCATCTGCTCGGCATTGTCATCCTGATGGTGGCCCAGGGCCAGTTTGTTGTAGCCTGCATCGGCCATGGTCTTCCTGAAAAAGGCATACCGCACCCGGTGGGAGGCCTCTTCCAGGGAGAGTCCCAGCCGCTGTTGCACGTTCATCACCCGGGCACGCCTCACATGCAAGGGCCGCTGCATGGCCGCGGCGGTGCATGCCACCGCCGCGGCATCCCGCTCCGCCCATGGGCCTCGCAGGCAATGGTTCAAATGGGCCACACCCAGCTCGATCTGCAGTTCGGCCGCCAGGCGGTGCAATAGGTGCAGCAGAGCCATGGAGTCGGGCCCGCCGGATACACCCACCAGCACGCGGTCTCCGGGGGTCAGCATGCGATGGGTGGTCAGGGCCTGTTGAACCGCCGGCAGGAGAGGGTCCAGGTTAGAGCGAATTGAAGATGGTGGCATGGACCAGTTCAGCGTTTTTGCGATCCCAATATCCGACATACCCGCAGCGCACAGCCACCTCGGTCATGTTGTAGCGCACCGTACGGATTTTTACCGTTACCGGGGAGCCATCACTCTGGCTGGCCTTGATCGTACTGACACTGCTGGCCTGGGTTTTGGAGTTAATTGTGATTTTCAGGTATTCCAGACTCTTGACAACGGCGGCTTCGGTTGCTTCGAACGGGTGCTCGTAGGAGCGGATCAACTCTCCCTGGGACCAGGTGTAAACACCGGCCCCGGCGGCTGCGCCGACAACGATCGCAGCACAGCCTGTGGTGAAGATCAGGGCAACCATCAATAGGCTCGCGGTTAAGTCTCGTTTGATCATGGATTCCTCCACGTCTGTTGATGGGTGGTTTCCAACACGCTATCATCGCTGATTTATTGTATGATCACAGGGAAGTCAACGCAAACCTGTCCGTGCGGGGCATATTTCAACTGGACGGTAATTTCCGCCCAACACCGCGGAAATGGACTTCCCCCTTGAAAAAACACCCGCGACCGTATTATAGATCAGGCGGTTGTGCTAGGCGGGGAGCCAGCGGTGCCCTGTACCCGAAATCCGCTTCATGCGGGGCTGAACCCCCTCCTTAGGGCTTACGCCGAGAAAACCGGAACACTTTGACCGGCCGCCGCGCAACAGACGATCTCGAACCTCGTCAGGTCCGGAAGGAAGCAGCGATAAGGGAAACCGTCTGTGTCGTGGATCGATCCCGGTCAGCCGGTGAGCCGGTTTCTCGGATCGGTTCGACGGAGGGTGCACAACCACTTCACCAACTGCCTCACCCACCCTTGCCGTCAGTGTGGTTTTTCGGGGCCGACCTAGCGGCGGCTTCGTCGGCCTGATCGGCAACCCATCCTTATTATTCTAAATTTGATGACCATGCCTAGGACGGTCCTCGCCTTGACAAGCCACCATCTGGTCTTATTATAGAACAACTTTGCGGTGCTGGTCGGAACTATCCCATTGGAATTTACGTCAATTCAGGCCGCAGCCAAGTTGTCGGGCAGTAATCGGCCAGGATTGAGCCAAACCAGGAGAGACAGGAGCTGATGGTCAAGAAAAAGCACATTGTGGTTGAATCGGATAACCACTCAACGCCGCACGATTCCCCCACCCCACATGCCAATCCGGAGACAGAGGCTCAGGCTATCCCCGATACCGCCGACCGAGTCGAGGAGCTTGAGGAAAAGCTGGCTGAAGCGATTGCTCAAGCCGATGACAAGCATGACCGCATGCTCCGCATGGCTGCCGAACTGGACAACTTCAGGAAGCGTTCGGCCCGCGAAATGGAAGAGCTGAAGAAGTACGCCAACGAGAACCTGCTGCACCAGCTGCTTACGGTTGTGGACAACCTGGAGCGGGCAATCGCTTCCGCCGCTGCCGCCAATAAAACCGATCAGCAGTTGGTTGACGGTGTCGCCCTGACGCTGGCTGAAATTTCCAAGATTCTGGAAAAACACCACGTCAGCCCGATCAAGGCAATTGGGGAGGCCTTCGACCCGGTCTTCCACCAGGCCATGTGCCAGGAACCGCGGATGGATCACCCACCCAATACCGTGGTTCAAGAATTTCAAAAGGGTTATCTCATCCATGATCGCCTGCTTCGCCCCGCCATGGTTGTGGTTTCAACGGCGGCGTCGCAAGCAGCGTCGGGTGAACAATCGGTTGACACGCATGCCTGACTCATTTTTTTATTAAATGATAGTATAAGGTTAGGAGGAAAATCCCATGGGTAAGATTATCGGAATCGATCTCGGTACCACTAACTCCTGTGTGGCCATCATGGAAGGCGGCGACGCCAAGGTGATCACCAACCCCGAAGGCGGCCGGACCACGCCTTCCATCGTGGCTGTCAGTGAAAACGGCGAACGCACGGTGGGTCAGATTGCCAAACGGCAGGCCATTACCAATCCGGAAAACACCGTGTTTGCCGTCAAGCGGCTCATCGGCAGGAAATATGCGTCCCCCGAAGTTCAGAAAGACAAAACAGTTCTGCCCTATAAAATCAAAGAGGCGGAAAATGGCGATATCCGGATCGATTTGAGGGGCAAGCTTCACAGTCCGGCCGAAATTTCCTCCTTCATTCTGGCCTACATCAAGAAATACGCCGAGGACTATCTGGGGGAGACGGTCACCGACGCGGTCATCACCGTGCCGGCCTACTTCAACGACAGCCAGCGCCAGAGCACCAAAGATGCCGGCAAGATTGCCGGTCTCAATGTGTTGCGCATCATCAATGAACCGACGGCCGCGTCCTTGGCTTACGGCCTGGACAAGCGCAAGGAAGAGAAGATTGCGGTTTTTGACCTGGGCGGGGGGACCTTTGACGTCTCCATCCTGGAGATCGGTGAGGGGGTGTTTGAAGTCAAAGCCACCAATGGCGACACCCATTTAGGCGGTGAGGATTTCGACCTGCGCCTGATCGATTATCTGGCTGATGAATTCAAGAAAGATCAGGGCATCGACCTGAGAAACGACAAGATGGCACTACAGCGTCTCAAGGAGGCGGCTGAAAAAGCCAAGATGGAGCTCTCCAGCTCCATGGAGACCGATGTGAACCTGCCGTTCATCACGGCCGATGCCAGTGGCCCCAAACACCTCAATATCAAGATCACCCGTGCCAAGCTGGAAGGTCTGGTGGCCGATCTGCTCGACAAATTGGAGGCTCCCTGCCGTACGGCACTCAAGGATGCCGGCCTTTCCACCGCGGAAATCAACGAGGTGATTCTGGTGGGTGGCATGACCCGCATGCCGTCCGTTCAGGAGCGGGTCAAACGCATCTTCGGCAAAACGCCCAACCGGAGCGTAAACCCCGACGAGGTGGTGGCGCTGGGAGCTGCGATTCAGGGCGGTGTGCTCAAGGGCGACGTCAAGGACGTGCTTTTGCTGGACGTCACCCCGCTCTCGCTGGGAATTGAAACCCTGGGTGGTGTCATGACCCGCTTGATCGAGAAGAACACCACCATTCCCACCCGCAAGAGCCAGGTCTTTTCCACGGCAGCGGACAGTCAGCCCGCGGTCTCCATCCATGTACTTCAGGGCGAACGGGAAATGGCCGCCAACAACAAGACCCTGGGACGCTTTGAACTGGTCGGCATACCGCCGGCACCCCGCGGCGTTCCCCAGATCGAAGTGACCTTCGACATTGACGCCAACGGCATCGTCAACGTTTCGGCCAAGGATATGGCTACCAGCAAGGAGCAATCCATCCAAATTACGGCCTCCAGCGGCCTTTCCAAAGCGGAGATCGAAAAGCTGATCAAAGACGCCGAGCTGCATGTAGACGAGGATCGTAAGAAGAAAGAGTTGGTTGAAGCCAAAAACCACGCCGATACCCTGATCTATACCACCGAGAAATCCTTGAAGGATCTCGAGGCCAAGGTGGACGCCCAAACCCGCAGCAGCATTGAAGCGGCCACGGCGGACCTTAAAAAAGCCATGGAAGGCAGCGATGTCCCGGAGATCCAGCGCTTGAGCGAGGCCTTGACCCAGGCCTCGCACAAGTTGGCCGAGGCGATGTACAAACAGGCTTCCGCTGCCGGTGCCGACGGAGCGGCCGGCCCCGGGCCGGACGGCGGCCCCGACGCCGGCGGATCGGCCGGCGATGAGGATGTCGTGGATGCCGATTTTGAAGAGGTGAAGGATAAAAAGTAATCGGGTCGCGCCGGGCTGAGGCCCGGCAGCGCCCTTGGAAAACAAACCCGCGCCGCTTGAAGGCCGCGGGTTTGTTGTTGATGGGGGCCTGAAAACGCTTGGCAGCCACCAATTCACCTGGCGGTGACAGGCGTTTCTGGATGGTTTAACTGATCGAAAAACTGGTTGATTGGCCGGCATATTGTCTGCGCAAGGCCGGTTTTTCGATCTTCCCGGTGGGATTGCGGGGCACCTTTCCGAAAATGATTTTTCGTGGACGCTTGTATCGGGCCAGGCCGGTGCAGAAGGCTTCGACCTCGGCTTGGGTCAGGTGGCAGCCGTTTTTCACCTGGAGGATCGCGGCCGCGATTTCCCCCAGACGCAGGCTGGGCAGGCCGATTACCGCTGCATCCTGTATGCTGGGGTGGCCCATCAGGAACCCCTCGATTTCGACCGGATAAATATTTTCGCCGCCGGTGATGACGACATCCTTTTTGCGATCCACCAGCCAGATGAAACCATCCTCGTCCAACCGGGCCACATCGCCGGTGAGCAGCCAGCCGTCGACCATGGCGGCGGCCGTGGCCTCAGGATTCTTGTAATAGTCCTTCATGACGCCGGGACCCTTGACCATCAGCTCTCCAGGGGTTCCCCGGGGTGCCGGATTCAGGCCGTCGTCGACAATGCGGTATTCCCAATCGAAACCGGGGACGCCGATGGCCCCCACCTTGTGCATGTTCTCCATCCCCAAGTGGATGCAGCCGGGACCGGTGCTCTCGGTCAGTCCGTAATTGGTGTCGTACTGATGGTTGGGGAAGGTGGCCCGCCATTGTTGTATCAGGCTGGCCGGAACCGGCTGAGCACCGATATGCATCAGCCGCCACTGGTCCAGTCGATAGTCGCTCAATTTCAGTTCGCCGCTTTGGATGGCGAACAGCAGGTCGATGGCCCAGGGTACCAACAGCCAAACGATGGTGACCTGCTCCTCGGATATGGCTTCGATCAGCCAGCGCGGATCGAAGCCTTTAAGAATCACCGCCTTGGCGCCCACGATGAAATTGCCGAACCAGTGCATCTTGGCACCCGTATGGTACAAGGGCGGTATGCACAAGAAATTGTCGCCGTGGGTTTGATGATGGTGCCGGTTTTCCACGCAGCAGGCGTGTTCCAGGTTGCGGTGGGTCAACCGGGCGGCTTTGGGCGCGCCGGTGGTGCCGGAGGTGAAGTAAAGGGCTGCATCGTCACAGACGGCGGCGGATGGTCAAGCCGCCGGTGCGGCGACTTCCGGGTCCCTTTTTAAAATATGAGTTGAATCTTGGCTCGCTTTTCAATAGAATGCGCACCTGGTTTTGCCTTTGGCCATGAACCCGTTGCTCCAGCCGCCTGGGCTTACGGGGAGAGAGGCGCTACGACAACCCGCACAAGAAGGACCCCTGTAATGACGAAGGTACTGGTCAGCGACAATTTAGGTGAGGACGGCGTTCGTCTGTTTGAAGAGGAGCCCACGATTGATGTGGATGTCAAAACCGGCCTGGCGCCCGAGGCACTCGAGGCGATCATTGCCGATTACGACGCGCTGGTGATTCGAAGCGCCACCAAAGTAACCGAGGCGCTGTTGCAGGCGGCCAAGCGGCTCAAGGTGGTCGGCCGGGCCGGCATCGGTCTGGACAATGTGGATATTCCAGCGGCCACCCGACGTGGGGTGGTGGTGATGAACACCCCTACGGGCAATGTCATCACTACGGCCGAGCACGCCGTTGCCATGATGCTGGCCCTGTCCCGCAACATCCCCATGGGGACCGCCTCGTTGCGCGATGGCCGCTGGGAGAAGAAAAAACTGCAGGGCCGAGAGATCTTCAATAAGGTCTTGGGTGTGATCGGGTACGGTAAAATCGGCGCCATCGTCGCCGACCGGGCCCGGGGCCTGAAAATGAACGTGATCGTCCATGACCCCTTCGTCACACCGGAACAGATTCAAAAGGCCGGTTTCGAAAGTGTGGATCTGGATACCCTCTACCAACGCTCGGACTACATATCCGTGCACGTACCAAAGCTGAAAACCACCGTCGGCATGATCAACCGGGCTGGATTCGAAAAAATGAAGACCGGGGTGATGGTGATCAACTGCGCCCGGGGTGGAATTGTCGATGAAAACGATCTTTACGAGGCCCTTGTCTCGGGTAAAGTAGCCGGTGCGGCCCTGGATGTATTTGCAACCGAACCGCCGGGTCTGACACCGTTGATTACCCATGAACGGGTTATCGGCACGCCCCATTTAGGAGCTTCGACCCTGGAAGCCCAGACCAACGTGGCCGTGGCCATTGCCCGACAAATCATCGACTTTTTTACCACCGGCACGGTGGCCAATGCGGTCAATATGCCTGCGGTCAGTGGTGAAATGCTGGAGCGGGTCGGTCCCTACCTGACCCTGGCCGAGCGCATGGGCTGCCTCCAAGCCCAACTGGTCAAGGGTCCCATTAAAGAGGTCATTGTTGAATTCCAGGGAGATTTCAAGGAGCTGGACCTGTCTCCCGTACCGACGGCCGTGCTCAAAGGCATTTTAGCCCCGGTGGTCAAGGACGACGTGAATTTTGTCAACGCCCATATCCTGGCCCAACAGCGCGGCATCAAGGTGACCGAAACCAGCAGCGCCGATTCGGATTATTATGTCAACCAGATCACGGTGCGGGCGATCACCACCGAGATGGAGAGCGTGGTTTCCGGTACGATTTTTGGTAAAAAAGACCCACGAGTCGTTAAGATCAACAAATTCCGACTGGAAATGATCCCCCAAGGCCACATGGCCCTGATCCAGAACATTGACAAACCCGGCTCCATCGGGGAGATCGGCACGACTCTGGGCCGACACCAGATCAATATCGGTAAAATGCAGGTGGGCCAGGAGGAGGATGGAGACCGCAACATCATTTTCCTGACCACCGATACCCCCATCCCCGAAGCTGTCCTGGCGGAGATGCGCCAGCTCTCTCTGGTAAAAACCGTTACGCCGCTGGAATTTTAACGCTTCGGTAAGCAGGGGAAGTAAACAGCAATCCATTCGTTTGCTACAAGGAGCGATTGTCATGACAGGTGGAAATCAAGAGGACACGGGTAACGCCGGTTCGGGAGCGCAGCCCAAATGGTCGGCCACGTCGACCCTGCCGGCCATCAATTTTGCAACCTTTATCTTCTCGCTCAATTCCTCGGCCCTGGCTCAACTGGGATTGGTGGCCGATCCAGTCACCGATGAGAAAGGCAAGAACCTGCCCCTTGCCAAGCAGACCATCGACATCCTCTCCATGCTGCAGGAAAAGACCCGTGGAAATTTAGATCCCGACGAAGCGGCCATGCTCAAGACCATCCTCTACGACCTGCGGATTCTTTACGTGAAAGAGAAGAGCTAGCCCCAAGCGGGTGGTAGCCGCCATGGAAACCTGTTGCGCGCATGCGCCGGCCAAGATCAATCTGTTTCTTCGTGTCACCGGCAAACGGTCCGACGGCTATCACAGCCTTTTTTCACTCATGTGTCCGGTGGCCCTGTATGACACCCTGACTCTGACGCTGGGCGGTAGCGGGATTCGGGTGCGTTGCGATCACCCGGACGTGCCCGAAGATGCCTCCAACCTGGCCGCCCGCGCGGCGCGGCTTTTTCTGGAAACCGCCTTTGTCGGACGCTCTGCTCCGCTTTCGGGCTTGACCATCCATATTGAGAAAAAGATACCGGTCGGGGCGGGCCTCGGTGGTGGCAGCAGCGATGCGGCCGCCGTACTGCGCATGCTCAACGGCTATTTTGAGCAGCCGCTTTCACGGGCGACCCTGGCGGCCCTTGGGCGCCGCATCGGAGCCGATGTCCCTTTTTTCGTGTCGGGTGTGCCCTCCCTGGCCAGTGGAATCGGCGATCAGCTCGACCCCTTTCCGTTTCTGCCCCCCTTGACCGCTCTGCTGGTCTACCCCAACCAGTCGGTATCCACGGCCTGGGTCTACAAAAACCTCAATTTAAGATTGACAAAAGAGGAAATAAAACTTAATAAAATCCTCTTCAATGGCC
The DNA here is from genome assembly GCA_046484885.1 of Desulfosarcina sp. GTDB lineage: Bacteria > Desulfobacterota > Desulfobacteria > Desulfobacterales > Desulfosarcinaceae > Desulfosarcina. The sequence goes on from JAWOIA010000113.1 coordinate 32,694, forward strand.
GAAGTTTCAATGTCGGTCAGCATCTGGTCAACGACTTGGAGCGGGTGACCGAAAAGGTTCTCCCGGTCATCAATACCATCAAGCGTCTGCTGCTGGAGCATGGCGCCGCCGGGGCCCTGATGTCCGGCAGCGGTTCTACGGTATTCGGGCTGTTTACGGAATCCGGGCGGGCTGTTTCGGCTCGCACGGCCCTGTGCAGCAATCAATGCAATCAAAATTGGGCGCTTCATGTGGCGGATCTTCTGGTTTAAGCGCCGGTGGGGGCAGGGGGCCGGGCTCAGGTACCGTGGTTTTTTTGCTGGGGCGTCGTCAAGTGGAAAGACACAGGATTTTGGTTCCTGCATTCGGAGGTTCGAATCCTCCCGCCCCAGCCACACTCTTCCAATAGGGACGGAGTTCGGGAAGTGGCAAACAAACGGCAGAATTTTTGTGTCTTCACGGGCAACTCCAATCCTGATCTAGTGTGCAAAATCAGTGAATACTTGGAAATGCCTCTGTGCGGCGCCGTCGTCAAGCGGTTCAGCGACGGCGAAATCCAGATCGAGATCGATGAAAACGTCCGCACCAAGGATGTTTTTGTCATTCAATCCACCTGCGACCCCGTCAATGACAACCTGGTTGAACTGCTTCTGATGATCGACGCCCTCAAAAGGGCCTCGGCCCGTCGCATCACCGCCGTGATTCCGTATTACGGCTATGCCCGCCAGGATAAAAAAGTGGCGCCGCGGGTACCCATCAGTGCCAAGCTGGTCGCCGATCTCCTGACCACCGCCGGTGCGACGCGCGTAATTACCATGGACCTGCATGCCGGCCAGATCCAGGGCTTCTTCAACATACCGGTGGATAATCTCTATGCTGCGCCGGTGCTCTTGGAGTACATCAAATCCCATTTCAATGGCAACCTGGTAATCGTATCGCCCGATGCCGGTGGTGTGGAGCGGGCGCGGGCCTTTGCCAAGCGGCTCAACAATGCCGGGCTGGCCATCATCGACAAACGGCGCTCGGCGCCCAACCAGGCCCAGGCCATGGCGGTCATCGGCGATGTGAGGGGCAAAACGGTGGTTATCCAGGACGACATGATCGACACCGCCGGGACCCTGATTCAAGCGGTCAACGCCGTCATCGATAAAGGCGCCCGGGAAGTGCACGCCTGCTGCGCCCACCCGGTGCTCTCCGGCCAGGCCGTGGATCGGATCATGAACTCCCCCATTGCCAGTGTCGTGTGCACCGACACGATTCCACTCAAAGCGCAGGCGGCAGCCTGCGATAAAATCCAAGTGCTTTCCATCTCCAGTCTGGTGGGGGAAGCCATTATTCGGAGCTACACCGGGGATTCGGTAACATCCCTGTTCGTGTAACCCCCGTTAAGGAGGAAACGATCGTTGGAAATTGCAAATTTGAAAGTAAGCCTGCGCGACACCGTGGGTGACGGGCCTTCCCGAACCCTGAGGCGGGACGGAAAAATCCCCGCTATCCTATACGGACCTAGAATCGATCCGCTCAAACTGACCATCGACCGGCTGGATCTGGAACCAGTTTTCAAAACCGGTTCCGTGGCCCAGAAATTGTTGAGACTGGAAATCAAAGGCCTTGATCGCACCCCCAGCGTCATGATCAAAGAGGTGCAAAAACACCCGGTCACCCACAGCTTGCTGCACGTGGACCTATATGAAGTCATCATGGACCAGAAAATCAAAGTCATGATTCCCGTGGTCACCACCGGCAACTCGATCGGGGTGGAAATGGGCGGCATGCTGCAGACTATTCGGCGTGAAGTGGAGGTGCTGTGCTTGCCCGATCAGATCCCCGATTCCATCACGGTCGACATCACCCATCTTGATGTGGGGGATTCGGTTCACGTCAAGGACCTCAAGGTGCCGGAAACCATCGAAGTGCCGGCGGATGTCAATTTCACCATCCTGACGATTCGCAGCACCCAGGAGCATGTGGCCGAAGGCGAGGAGTTGGAAGTGGGTGAAGCGGATGGGGCGAAAGCCGGTGATGCGTCGGCGGAAGGGTAATGCCCCCCATGGTCGGCCCGACGACGGTGGGTGCGGCCGGCGGTCTCGGTCATGTTCGATAAGCGGCGGCGGCTGATCGTCGGCCTCGGCAATCCGGGCCCGGCCTATGCGAGCGCCCGCCATAACATCGGGTTTATGGTGGTCGATCGGCTGGTGGCAAAATTTGGGTTGACCCAGCGGGACGAGCCGGTTGCCGCCGCAATCGCCGCCGGTGCAATCGGCGGGATCGCGGTGATAACCGCCCAACCCATGGCCTACATGAACCGGTCTGGGCCCCCGGTGCGTGAGATCATCGCCGCCCACGGGATTCAATGCGAGGACACGGTGGTCATCCACGATGACATCGACCTTGCTTATGAAAGATTGAAAATCAAAGAGAAAGGGGGGGATGGCGGACACAATGGACTGAGGTCCCTGATCGACGCCGTGGGGACCGACCGCCTGGTGCGGGTGCGGATGGGCGTCGGACGGCCGGCAGCCGACTGTGGGGTGGTGGAATACGTTCTGGGTGAGTTTGACGCGCAGCAACGCTTGGCCCTGGAGCCGTTTCTCCAAAGAGCGGTCGAGGCGGTCGCCGCTATCCTTTGTGAGGGTGCAAGGGAAGCCATGAGCCGGTTTAACCGAAAATCTTGATTTCACGCAAACACTAAAGGGAGGGAAGAATGGACTTTATTGCGAACAATGTTGCGCTGATCTGCACATTCATCGGCTTGATCGGTGTGCTATTTGCCATCATCTTGGCGGCGGTTGTCAAGGGTGCGCCCGCCGGCGATGCGAAGATGCAGGAGATCGCCAGCGCCATCAAAGAAGGCGCCATCGCCTACCTCAACCGCCAGATGAAATCCATGGGCATCACCGGCGGCGTGATTTTCATCATCATTATTCTCACCATGGGTACCAAGACCGCCATCGGTTTTCTGGTCGGCGCCGTGGCATCCTTTCTGGCCGGCTACATCGGCATGCGGGTCTCGGTGATCGCCAACGTCCGGACCGCCGAAGCCGCCAAAAAAGGCCTCTCTGCGGGTCTGAGCATGGCTTTCAAAGGCGGCTCGGTCACCGGTATGATGGTGGCAGGCCTGGCCCTGACCGCCGTGGCCGGTTACTACACCATTCTCCTTTCAATGGGCGTGGAAGTCAAGGAGGCGGTCATCGCCCTGGTGGCCCTTGGTTTCGGCGGCAGCTTGATCTCCATCTTCGCCCGTCTGGGCGGCGGCATCTTCACCAAGGGCGCTGATGTGGGCGCCGACCTGGTGGGCAAGGTCGAAGCGGGCATCCCCGAGGACGACCCCCGCAACCCGGCCGTCATTGCCGACAACGTCGGTGACAACGTGGGCGACTGCGCCGGCATGGCCGCCGACCTGTTCGAAACCTACGCCGTCACGGCAGTGGCCGCCATGCTCATCGGCAACCTGCTGTTCCCCGAGATCCTCATGGCCACGGAATTTCCGTTGGTCCTGGGCGCCATCTCCATCATCGCTTCCATTATTGCGGTCTTCTTCGTGCGTTTGGGAAAAAATGAATACGTCATGGGCGCTCTGTACAAAGGGATGTTCGGTGCCGCCATTATCGCCGCTATCGCCTTTTATTACGCCTGCACCCATTACATGGCCGATTTGGGCACCATTAGCGCCATGAACATCTACTATTCTACGTTGATCGGTCTGATTCTGACGGTCGTCATCGTTATCATCACTGAATTCTACACCGGCAAATACGCGCCGGTGAGGGCCATCGCCGACGCGTCCACCACCGGCCACGGCACCAACATCATCGCCGGTCTGGCCGTCTCGATGCAGTCCACCGCCGCGCCGGTGCTGGCCATCTGTCTGGCCATCTTCATGGCCAACCAGTTTGCCGGTCTCTACGGCATCGCCATGGCCGCCATGTCCATGCTCTCCATGACCGGTATGGTCATCGCCATCGACGCCTACGGCCCCATCACCGACAATGCCGGTGGTATCGCCGAAATGGCCAACATGGATGAGAGCGTGCGCAACGTCACCGATCCGCTCGACGCCGTCGGCAACACCACCAAGGCCGTCACCAAAGGCTACGCCATCGGTTCCGCTGGCCTGGCCGCCCTGGTTCTCTTCACGGCCTATGTAGAGGAGTTCAAACTCCTGGGCGCCGCCAAGGAGCTGATCTTCAACCTCTCCGATGTGAAGGTGATCATCGGCCTCTTCATCGGCGGTCTGCTGCCCTACCTGTTCGCCTCCATCGCCATGAAGGCGGTGGGCAATGCCGGCGGCGCCGTGGTGGAAGAGGTTCGTCGTCAGTTCCGTGAAATTCCGGGCATCATGGAAGGCACCGGCAAACCGGATTACGGCGCCTGTGTGGACATCGTCACCAAGTTCGCTCTCAAGGAGATGATGATCCCCGCTCTGCTGCCGGTTGTCGCACCGGTTCTGGTCGGCTTTATTCTGGGCCCGGTCGCCCTCGGCGGCCTGCTCATCGGCAGCATCGTGACCGGTTTGTTCGTGGCCATCTCCATGACCACCGGTGGCGCGGCCTGGGACAATGCCAAGAAATACATTGAAGACGGCCACCTGGGTGGCAAAGGTTCCGAGGCCCATAAGGCCGCCGTTACCGGTGACACCGTAGGCGACCCCTACAAAGACACCGCTGGCCCCGCCGTCAACCCCATGATCAAGATCCTCAACGTTGTTGCTCTGCTGATGGTTCCGTTCCTGATGTAATCGACCAGCACCGGGCCATCCGTTCCAAAGGGATTGGCGCCCTCAGGGCGCCAATCCCTTTTTCATATTGATTAATAGTGGCTACAGTGGTATGTTCCGGCGGTAGAAGGTGATCGTTTTCGCCCCGGCAGGCGGCGGCGGGGGATCTCCCCTTACGAATAACAAAGATGAACTGATCGCCTGCAGTCTCCGGTGTTCTTCCGGTAACGCGATTCCGCGCAAGGTGGTTTTAACCCCTGATCACTGGTATCCACATGGCAGAAAAATCGGTCAAGGACGGCTCCAAAGGCGGGGCATTGCAGAAACGATTCAAGGTCGGTGACTTGGCCGTTTACCCGGCCCATGGGGTCGGGCGTATCGAATCCATCGAGACCAAAGTGGTCAATGGTCAAGAGCATGACTTCTATATTATGAAAATCATTGAAAACGCAATGGTGATCATGATTCCGACCTGGAACGTTGAATCGGTCGGTTTGCGGGACCTGATCCAGAAAAAGGAGGTTCCCAAAATTTTCGAGGTGATGCGGCTGCGGCAGGAACACCCGATTGACAATCAGACCTGGAACCGGCGTTACCGTGAATACATGGAGAAGATCAAAACCGGCTCACTGTTCGAAGTGGCCGAGGTATTCAGGGACCTCTCCCTGCTCAAGCTGACCAAGGACCTCTCGTTTGGTGAGAGAAAACTTTACGACACCGCCCAGAACCTGCTGGTCAAAGAGCTCTCCACCGCCAGGAACACCAGCGAGAAAACCATTATCAAAGAGATCGGTGCGCTGTTCAAATCACCTCAGGATGCCTGAAACCGGTCCCCCATGGCCAGCTTCCCGCCGTCCTTCATGCTTGTGGTGGATCGCGCCCGGGTCGGAGAGCGGCTTGACCGCCTGGTGGCCGCAGCGATGGGGCCCTGTTCCCGTTCGTACGTCGCGGCCCTGATCCGGCAGGGCAACATCACCGTCAATGGGGTGGTTAAAAAGCCCGGCTACCTGGTCAAGGCCGGTGAGGCCGTTTCCGGAACCATCACCGCCCCGCAAACCCCCGTTTTCCTGCCTGAAGCCATCCCCCTTGAGATTCTTTACGAGGACACCGAGCTGGTGGTGGTCAACAAGCCCGCAGGCATGGTGGTTCACCCGGCGCCGGGGCATCGCAGCGGCACCCTGGCCAATGCGGTGATGCACCATTGTCCGGACCTGCCAGGCATCTGCGGAAGCCTGCGACCGGGCATCGTGCACCGTTTGGACAAGGATACTTCGGGGGCGCTGGTTGTGGCCAAAAACAGCGCCGCCATGAACCACCTGGCCGCTCAGTTCAAGTCCCGCAACGTTACCAAGCGGTATCTGGCCCTGGTGTACGGAGTTCCGACCAGCGATGGCGGAACGATTGCGCTTCCCATCGGCCGCCACCCGGTTGACCGCAAAAAGATGTCCGACCACAGTCGCGTTCCACGCCCGGCCCTGACGCACTGGCGCGTGGTCGAAGTTTTTTCCGGCGCATGCCTGCTGGAGGTGGAGATCCATACCGGGCGCACCCATCAGATCCGGGTGCACTGCCGATCCATGGGCCACCCGGTAATCGGTGATCCGGTCTACGGCAGTCGTGGCGATCAGAAGCGCTTGGCCGAGGTGTCGGCTCAGATGGGCCGGGCGGTCATGGGGCTGGAACGTCAGATGCTGCATGCCCGACATCTGGCTTTCGTTCACCCCCTCAGCGCTGCGGCAATCGCCGTCGAGGCCCCCCTGCCTTCGGAGATGGCCCAACTGATCCAGCGGTTCCGGTACCTGGCAGGCCAACCCTGAAAGCCGGTGACGGGGGTAGGGGGGCCCAAAAAAAAGAGCGGCCCGCCATGGGCCGCCCCAAACAAGACCAATTGGTAAAAAAGTCGATACCCCCTCAGGCGGCGTTCTGACCCACCTGGTCGATGCGGTCGGGGTTGTAGCAGATCCGGCAGCAGTCGAGGCACCGGCTGGATTCGTGTCGGGCGGCCTCCTCACTGATGACCTGGTCCACTTCGATCATGGAACCGATGCGTTCGGCCACCGGGAGTTCGGGCATGGGTGCCCGGGGCGACGTGACCACCCCTGGAACGGTCTCGAAGAGGGATTCCGGGATGTGCCGCTTGAGCAGGGATCTGGGCGAACCGGTGACCGCCTCGCCGCTGATGTACTGGTGGATGGAGCGGGCCGCGCGGCGTCCGCCGCCGATGGCATCCACCACCAGGGCGGGCCCGGTGGCGACGTCACCTGCGGTGAACAGGTAGGGTACGCTGCACTGCAGGGTCTCCGGGTTGTGATCGAAGGTGTTCCAGCGGGTGATGGCGATCCGTTCCTTGTCGGTCTCCTGGGCCAGGAAGGCGATATCGGGCTGCTGGCTGATGGCTGAGATGACCATGTCGACGTCGAGGATGGTCTCCGAACCATCGACGGGCACCGGGCGGCGCCGGCCGCTGGCATCGGGCTCGCCCAACTTCATCTGCAGGTACTCCAGGCCCTTGACGTTGCCCTGGCCGTCATCGATGACGCGGGTGGGGGCCGCCAGAAACTGGAATTGGATGCCTTCGTGTTCGGCAGCCACGATTTCAACCTCGTTGGCCGGCATCTCTTTGCGGGTGCGCCGGTAGACGATGTAAACCTTTTCACAGCCCAGGCGCATCAGGGTCCGGACGCAGTCGATGGCCGAATTGCCGCCGCCAACGACGGCAGCCCGTTTGCCGACGGGGATTTTCTTGTCCGGGGAACCGGCCACGGTAGAGAGGAAGTTGATGCCCTGCCAGACTCCCTTGAGGGTTTCACCCTGGATGCCGAGGGTGAGATCCTTCCAGGCGCCGACACCCATGAAGATGGCATCAAAGGCCTCGTCGCGCAGGGACTGAATGGTGAAATCCCGGCCCAGAGTCTGGTGGGTGCGCACATCGATGCCCAAGTTCAGAATGCCTTCAATCTCCCAGTCGAGCACCTGGTCCGGCAGGCGGTACTCCGGAATGCCGTAGCGGGTGATGCCGCCCAGTCTGGGCATAGCTTCGTAAATGGTGGGGTGGTGGCCCAGGCGCCTGAGGAAATAGGCGCAGCTGAGGCCGGCCGGGCCGCCGCCGATGATGGCCACGCGCTTGCCCGTGTCCGGGGCGCAGGAGATGGGGAAGCGCTGCCCGCTGTTCATCTCATAGTCGGCCACGAACCGTTTGAGCTGATTGATCGATACGGCCTCGTCTTCGATGGCGCGGCGGCAGTACGTTTCACAGGGGTGGGGGCAGACCCGGCCGCAGGAGAGCAGCAACGGGTTGCGCTCACGGATGGTGTTGACGGCGCCTTCGTAGTCGCCTGCCTTGATCAGGCGGATGTATTTGGGAATGTCGATTTCGGCCGGGCAGGTCTGTTGACAGGGGGCCAGGGCGTGGTCTTCCTGGTTGAACACCAGCAACCGTTGGGACATGGTTTTGATGGAGAGCAGCCCTTTGGGGCAGGCCGTGGCACAGGCGCCGCAACCGACGCATTTCCACTCGTCGATCACGGGAAAGCCCTGGGGTCCCATGACGATGGCGTCGAACATGCACGATCGGACACAATCCCCCAGGCCCATGCAGCCGATGGTGCAGACCCGTTGGCCGCCGTAAAGGGCGGTCATGGCCGCACAGCTCATGGCGCCGTTGTAGATGAACTTGTCTTCGGCGCGATAGCCGCCGCTGCAGGGATTGAGCGATTTGAGGGGTTCGGCCGTTCCCGGGTCCACCCCCATGACGGCGGCGATGTTTACCGCCGCCTCGGCATCGGCGGCCACACAGATGCTGGGCTTGGCCTTGCCTTCGACGATCTTGAGAGCGGCCGCGCTGCAGCCGGTAAATCCGCAGCCGCCGCAGTTGGCCCCGGCCAGGTAGTATTCGACCTGGCCGATGCGAGGGTCTTCGTACACGTAAAAGACTTTGGAGGCAACGCTGAGAATGATGCCGCAGGTTGCGCCAATGCCCAGCATAACTAGAATGGCGATGGTCACGAAATCCTCCTTATCAAAATCAAACCATGCCCCGGAAAGCGTAAAAACTCAGTGAAATGATGCCGGCGGTCACCAGGGCGATGGACGTGTCCTGCAGGGGCTTGGGCACTCGTGCCAGCAGGATGCGTTCGCGCAGCCCGGCAAAAAGGACCAGCGCCAGGCCGAAGCCGACGGCGTAGGCAAACGAAGCCACCAGCGACTGCAGGAAACCGAACTCTTTGTCGATGTTGAGGACGGTTACACCGAACACGGCGCAGTTGGTCGTGATCAACGGCAGGAAGATGCCCAGGCCGGCGTAGAGCCCGGGGATGCTTTTTTTAAGGAACATCTCCACAAACTGCACCAAAGAGGCGATCACCAGGATAAAGGCGATGGTTCTCAAAAACACCAGCTTGTTGGGCAGCAGCAGGTAGTTGAAGATCAGCCAGGTCATCACGCCGGCCAGCACCAGCACAAAGACAACGGCCATTGCCATGCCCACGGCGGTTTCCATTTTCTTGGAAGTGCCTAGAAAGGGGCAGTTGCCTAAAAACTGGGCCAGCAGGATGTTGTTGACGAAGATGCATGCGACGATGAGTTCAATGTACATGGCGGCGTCCTTTGATTATTTGCTCGGTATCAGGTTCATCAGACAGAGCAGCAGGCCCAGGGCAACGAAGGCGCCCGGCGCCTGAACGGCAAACCCCAAGGGCTGGAAGGCGGCACCGAAGATGGCGGGAAAGTCATAGGGTAGAAACCCGAAGACGTCGCCGGACAACCCACCGGTTCCCAGCAATTCCCTGACTGCGCCCAGCAGGGCCAGCGATAAGGTGAAACCAATACCCATGCCCAAACCGTCGGCAGCCGAGAGGACCACACCGTTTTTGGAGGCAAAGGCTTCCGCCCGTCCCAAAACGATGCAGTTGACCACGATCAGGGGGATGAAGACGCCCAGCGACATGAACAGCTCGTAGGCGAAGGCGGCCATGACCTGTTCGACCACAATGACGAAGGTGGCGATGATGATGATGAAGCAGGCGATGCGCACCTTGGGGGGAATGACCTTCCTCAGCAGCGACACCAGGATGTTGGAGCAGAGCAGCACGAAGGTAGTGGCCAGGCCCATGCCGATGCCGTTTTTCATGGAGGTGGTGACGCCCAGCACCGGGCAGAGCCCCAGAACCAGCCGAAAGGGCGGCACTTCCTTCCAGAGGCCTTTGGTGAACTCGGTAGCGATCGATTTGGCCATGGTTGCAGACTCCTTTACTTACGCATACCTTGGATGTTTTCTTCCAGTTGTGGTTTCAGCCGGGTGTAGGTCTCGATGGCCTGATTGACGCCGTTGCAGACGGCGCGGGAGGTGATCGTGGCGCCGCTGAGGGCGCTGATCTCCCCACCGTCGGTGGTAACCTGGAAGGGCCTGGTGATGCTTTTGCCGGCAAACTGGGCGGCAAAGCGGGGGTTGTCCTTGGCCATGGAGCCCAGGCCGGGGGTCTCTTTGTGGGTAGTCACGGCGATGCCGCGCAGGGTTTCGTCGCTCATGTTGATTGCCACCACCATACCGATAATGTCCCCGTATCCACTGGCGGCGGACTCGAGGACCACGGTGTCGGGGTTGCTGTCGAATACACCCACGAAGACATTGCGCTGGGCCTCCCCATCCTGGACTTTGAATCGGTCTTCCACGGGGTCATTGTCGGCTTTGGCGAGAATCTGCCGGATGGCGGGCCCCTTGACCAGCGTCATGACCTGGTTTTCGATTTTGGGCTCAGTAATCTCTTTCAACCAGGAAAGGCTGCCACCCGAGATAATGCTCAGTACGGTCAGCACAACCACCATTTTGATCATTTCACCCATGTTACGCTACCTTTCCAATCGCCTTGGGCCTGATCTTATCGACCAGCGGGTTTATCAGATTGATCAGAAGAATTGCGAAGATCACCCCATCCACATAGGCGCCGATATTGCGGATCAGAATCGTCATGACCCCCCCCAGCGCGCCGTAGATCAGCATGGCAAGAAAGTTGACCGGTGAAGTGGTGCTCTCGGTGGCAAGGAAAAAGGCTCCGATCAGGGTGTATCCGGTCAGCAGGTGGAAGATCGGTGAGGCGTAGCGGGTCGGGTCGGCCGCATTGAACAGGGCGGCGGTGACGAGAATCCCGGCCAGAAAGGAGACGCTGATTTCCCAGCGGATCACTCCGCGCAGCATGAGATAGACGCCGCCGACGCCCAGGGCCAGACCGCAGGTGCTACCCAGTGCGCCGGCCTGTCGTCCCAGAAGCAGGTCCACGGAACTGAGGTGGGCCACCGCCGCCGGGCCGAAGGCTTTCAGGGCCGCCAGAGGATCCGTAAGCGATGGAAAGTCGAGGGAAAAGTTTACCAGGGAGGCGTCGACATCCAACAGGCTTTTGTAGGAGACCATGAGAATGGCGATGGCCAGGGCCACGGGGTTGAAGGGGTTGGCCCCGATACCGCCGAAAATCTGCAAGCCGAGGACGATGGCCAGAAAGGTTCCAACGATTACCAGCCACCAGGGAGCTCCGGCGGGCAGCACCATGGCCAGCAGCAGCCCGATCAGGGCGGCATTGCCGTTGCCCACGGTGATCGGTCGGCGGGAGGCATAGTTGAACAGCAGTTCCCAACCGATGGCTGTCGAGACCGCCAGGCCGATCACACCCAGGGCCGGGGCGCCGTAATGGAGGATGCCCACCAAAACGGCGGGAAGGAGGGCGACGAGGGTGTGGTAGCTTCGTTCGGGAACCCCGCTTCCGTCATGCCAGAACGGCGCGTGAGATACGATTAGCGTCTTCTTACTGTTCATTCATCTCCTCCGCGGATCGAATGCGACCCAATTCGTATTTGGCCAGTTTGATGTACTGATAGATGGGAATGCGTGAGACACAGACATAGCTGCACAGGCCGCACTCGATGCACGAAAAGAGGTCGTACAGATCGGCACCTTCGGTGTACTGACCGGCCTCGAGAAAGCGCACCAACAGGTTAACCGGCACCTTGGCCGGGCAGATGCGCACGCATTCGCCGCAGTTGATGCAGGGGTAGTCGCTGTAGAGGGCGACGTCACTGCGGTCCTGAACCAAGATGGCGTCGGTGTCCGGCCCGATGGGCAGGTTTTCGCTGTAGATGGCGCTGCCGGTCATGGGCCCGCCGAAAATGATCTTGTCGCGGTCGTTGACCTCGATGTTGAAGGTGGCCAGCAGACGAGCGACCGGTGTGCCCACCCGCGCCCGCGCCAGGTGTTTACGGCCCTGTTTGTCGATCACTGAGACCGCTTTTTCAACCGGCAGACGGCCCGACGAAAAGGCCCGGCCGATGGCGGCCACGGCTTCGGCCCGGATGAAGTGGACGGCCATGGCCGCCGGGCCGCGCTCGTCGGGCAAACGCCCGGTCAGGTGGTAAAGCACCATCAGCGGCTGGGCAAAGGGGTAGTCGGCCGTGAACGTCTGGATGCGGGCGTCCAGGTGGCCGGAGTAATTTTGTACGCTCTCCTGGGGCACCACGATGACGATCTCCTCGATTCCCGTGGCCTTGCGCAGCACCGCGATGCCGTCGTTGATCGCATCCATGCTGCTTTTGAGCACGAAAAGACTGGTGTCGATGAGCAGATCGGCGTTGCCGCCGTAGATCACCAGGGTTTTGACCGGTTGGCGCGGGTCCATCAAGGGGCCGAAGTCGGGTTCCCCGGGGCAGGCGGCCAGGTAGCGGTTCAGCGTCTCCAGGGAGGGGTTCTGGGCGGCGGCGGCGAATTCGGTGTCCGGGGTGTCGCTGCCGTCGGCCGTGATGCTGACGGCGGTCCAGGCCCGGCCGAAATCGGCCAAAAAGGGGTCGATGCTGCTGATGGTGCCGGAAATCGAGGCGATGGCGCAGATCTCATCTCCTTCTTGAAGCACCAGCCGCTGGCCGGTTTTTACCGCTGCGCCCACTTTAAGGCTGCTGCTGGTGCGCTGGTACTCTTTCTTAACGAAAAGGGTGGCGGTTTTGGGAGTCGGGATGGTCACCGGGTCGGGTGCGGCCGTGGCGGCCAGTTCATACCGGAAGCGCGGCTGGGTCAGAGCGAAGCGTGATCGTTTTGGCATAGTTCAACCTTTATTGAGTCCGCTGTAATAAATGGAACGACGGCATCGGATGCGCGGATAAAATCGGTTTGAATCACATCACATGACAGGCGGAGCAGTTGTCCCCGCCGCCCTTGGGCCCCCTTCCAAACTGTTCATGGCATTCGATGCACTGCTGGTGGAAGGCGTCCGCCCGAGATATCATTTCCGTGTCTTCGATCTCGCTCTCATGGTGGCAGTCCAGGCAGCTTTCGGGTTGGACGCCCGGCTGCGGTTCGGTCGGGTGGCAGTCCACGCAGGCGATCAGGGCACTGTCATCCTGACTGGGGTGGTGATGGCAGTCGAAGCAGGAGACCCCGTAACCCGACACGTCGGTATGGGTGCGGTGGTCGAACAGGACCTTGCCGGCGTTGGTGTGGTACATGATGCGCATTGGCTCGGCGGGGGCCGAGGGCGAAAAGGCGGCGTAGCAGACGATGCCGACAAGCAACAGGAGGATTGCCAGGCCGCAAGCAAACAGCAACTGTTTCTTAGACGTCATGGGGTCTCGGTCCTTTTTGGGGTTTGGTTGTTGATGCAGTGTGGGCGGAAAAATCAGAACACGGACTATCATAATGCGCAAAAGCTTTCAAGGTTTTATTTGAAGGTGGCTCAAGCCGTTGAAACAGCGACGTAAAGAGACTTCTCTTCGGGTACGGGAAGGGGTGCGCATAACGGGGGGAAAAGAGAACCTGGAGGCAGCAGGGCTGAGCGCTGGGGGGTGCGTGATGGATGCTGGCAGCGGGAATCTCCGCGCCAACCGCCAGCAGCTCAACGGTCACCAGCTAATCGGCCGAGGGCAGCGCCAGCGGGGTTTGATGGGGCGCTTCGCTCTCGAGGCGCTCCACGTTCTGGAAGCCGCGGGGCAGTTTTTTGCCGCGACGGCCGCGCTCGCCGGCATACTGGGCCAGGTTGCCGGCGCTGAGCTTGAAGAAGCGTCTGCCGGAAAAGATGGTCAGACTGCCTTCGGCGGGTACCAGGGCCAAGTGCGTCAACAGCTCCTGACGCTCGCGCGCCCGCTTGGCGGGGATCTGGATGATCTTGTTGCCTTTGCCCTTGGCCAGTTCGGGCAGCTGGTCCAGGGGAAAGACCAGCATGCGCCCGTCGCTGCTGATCGCCGCCAGCAGCAGGCCGGGGCTGTCTTCCACCGCCGCCGGCCGCAGGGGCAGGGCCCCTTTGGGCAGCGCCAGCAGGGCCTTGCCCCTGGTGTTGCGCGTCAGCAGGTCATCGAAGCGGGCCACGAAACCGTAGCCGGCATCGCTGGCCAACAGCAGCCGCCGTTGGGGCGCCGCCATGATAACGGCAGTGAAGGTGGCCCCGGGCGGCAGAACGAAGCGCCCCGTGAGCGGCTCGCCGTAGCCCCGGGCCGACGGCAGGCTGTGGGCCGGCAGGCTGTAGGTACGGCCGCTGGCATCCAGCAGGACCACGGGCTGGTTGCTGCGGCCGCGGGCGGCGTCGAGGAAGCGGTCCCCGGGCCGGTAGACCGTTTCGGCCGGGTCGATCTCGTGGCCCTTGGCAGCCCGGATCCAGCCGTTGGCCGACAGAATCACGGTCAGGGCCTCGACGGGGGTCAGCTGCTCCTCGGTGATGGCCTGGGCCTCGCCGCGTTGGACGATGGCCGTGCGGCGCTCGTCGCCGTGGTCCTTGGCATCAGCGCGCAGTTCCTTTTTTATCAGGGCCTTCAAACGCGCCGGTGAAGCCAGGGTCGCCTCCAGGAACTGGCGCTCCTGGTCCAGCTCCTGCTGTTCGGCACGGATTTTCATCTCTTCCAGCCGGGCCAGGTAGCGCAGGCGCAGCTGCAGGATTGCCTCGGCCTGAGCGTCGGAAAGTTCGAAGCGGGCCATCAGGGCCGGTTTGGGGTCGTCGGTGGTACGGATGATGCGGATCACCTCGTCGATGTCGAGGTAGGCCCTCAACAGGCCCTCGAGGATGTGCAGGCGCGTCTTGACTTTGTCGAGTCTGTATTCCAAACGATTCTGTACGGTTTGAATTCTATAGCTAAGCCATTCAGTGAGCATTGGGATCAGGCCTTTGACGCCGGGCTTGCGGTCCAGGCCGATCACGTTGAGGTTTACGCGGAAGGTTTTTTCCAACTCGGTGGTGGCAAAGAGGTGGGCCATGAGAGCTTCTTTGTCGACCCGGTTGGAGCGTGGCACGATCACCAGGCGGATGGGGTCTTCGTGGTCCGACTCGTCGCGCAGGTCGGCCACCATGGGCAACTTCTTGCGGTTCATCTGGGCGGCGATCTGCTCCAGCACCCGCGCCGGTGACACCTGGTGGGGCAGGGCGGTGATGACGATGTCGCCGTTTTCCAACTCGAAGGTGGCGCGCATGCGGATGGCCCCTTTGCCGCTGTGGTAGATCGCGGCGATGTCCGAGCGGGGTGTGATGATCTCGGCGCCGCAGGGGAAGTCAGGGCCCTGGATGTGCCGGCACAGTGCGTCGACGCCGGCGTCGGGGTGGTCGATCAGGTGGATGCAGGCTTCGACTACCTCGCGCAGGTTGTGGGGCGGGATGTCGGTGGCCATGCCTACGGCGATGCCGGTGGTGCCGTTGAGCAGGATGTTTGGCAGGCGGGAGGGCAGCACCCGCGGCTCCTGCAGGGTGCCGTCGAAGTTGGGTATCCACTGCACCGTGCCCATGCCGATTTCGCTCAGCAGCACTTCGGCGTAGGCCGAGAGGCGGGCCTCGGTGTAGCGCATGGCGGCGAAGGACTTGGGGTCGTCGGGCGCCCCCCAGTTGCCCTGACCGTCGATCAGGGGGTAGCGGTAGGAGAAGGGTTGGGCCATGAGCACCATGGCCTCGTAACAGGCCGTGTCCCCATGGGGGTGGAATTTGCCGAGCACGTCGCCCACGGTGCGAGCCGATTTCTTGTACTTGGAGGCCGCCTTGAGGCCCAGCTCGCTCATGGCGTAGACGATGCGCCGCTGCACCGGTTTGAGGCCGTCGCCGATGTGGGGCAGGGCGCGGTCCTTGATCACGTACATGGCGTAGTCCAGGTAGGCCTGGCGCGAGAACTGCTGCAGGGGCATGCGCTCGGTGCCCTCGATGCGGAGGGGGGAAGCGACAGGTTCGGTCATATAGATTTTACTTTCAATCGGTTGGCGTTATTTTCATTCATTGATACGTTAACCAAGTTGAGCGATTGTCGAGCTTGCCGCTTTCAATTCTTTGACCGTGAACCCTTCGCTTCTCAATCCACCTCCGCCAAATCCCCGCTCTCTTCGATCCACTGGCGACGGTCGGCGGCGCGCTTTTTGGCCAGCAGCATGTCCAGGGTCGCAAAAGCGGTCTCGTCCACATCCACGGTCAGCTGCACCAGGCGGCGGGTGTCGGGGGCCATAGTCGTTTCACGCAGCTGCATGGGGTTCATCTCACCCAGACCCTTGAAGCGCTGGACGTTGATCCGGGTGTTGGGTTTTTTGGTCTCCATGCGCCGGATGATGGCGCTTTTTTCAGCCTCGTCCAGGGCGTAGTGCACCTCCTTGCCCATGTCGATGCGGTAGAGCGGCGGCATGGCCACGAAGACGTGGCCGGCCTTGACCAGGGGGGTGAAATGCTGCAGGAAAAGGGCGCAGAGCAAAGTGGCGATGTGCAGACCGTCGGAATCGGCGTCGGCCAGGATGCAAACCTTGCCGTAGCGCAGCCCGTTGAGCTG
Source organism: Desulfosarcina sp. (assembly GCA_046484885.1). Classification (GTDB taxonomy): domain Bacteria; phylum Desulfobacterota; class Desulfobacteria; order Desulfobacterales; family Desulfosarcinaceae; genus Desulfosarcina. The sequence goes on from JAWOIA010000113.1 coordinate 49,144, forward strand.
GGCCGAGCCCGGGTCGACGCCCATGGCCACGGCGATGTCGTGCACCTCTTTCGATGCCAGGATCTGGTTCGATTCCACCTCCCAGGTATTGAGGATCTTGCCGCGCAGGGGCATGACCGCCTGGGTCTGGCGATCGCGGGCCTGTTTGGCCGACCCGCCGGCCGAGTCGCCCTCGACCAGGAAAAGCTCGCTCAAGGCCGGGTCCTGGTTGACGCAGTCGGCCAGCTTGCCGGGCAGGGCCGGGCCGGCGGTGACCTTTTTGCGCGCGATGGTCTTGCCGGCGCGCAGGCGGATGCGGGCGCTGTCGATGGCCAGCTCCGCCAAGCGCTCACCGATTTCGGTGTGGTGGTTGAGCCAGAGGCTGAAGGCGTCCTTGACCACGCCGCCCACAAAGGAGGCACACTGTCGCGAACCGAGGCGCTCCTTGGTCTGGCCCGAGAACTGAGGGTCGGTCATCTTGACCGAGAGCACGTAGGAGCAGCGCTCCCAGACATCGTCGGGGGCCAGCTTGATGCCGCGGGGGATCAGTTTGTGAAACTCGCAGAATTCGCGGATGGCGGCCAGCAGCCCGGAACGGAAACCGTTGACGTGGGTGCCCCCCTGGGGGGTGGGGATGAGGTTGACGTAGCTTTCGGTGACCATCTCGCCTGCTTCGGGCTGCCAGACCACGGCCCAGGCCACGGCTTCCCCGTCGCCGTTACGTTGACCCATGAAGGGCGCCGCGGGGATCAGTTCACAGTCACGCAGGCTGCCGGCCAGGTACTCCTGCAATCCGTCCTGGTAGTGCCACCGGTCCTGCTGGCCGCTGTTTTCGTCGCTGAAGGTGACCGTTAGGCCCGGGCAGAGCACCGCCTTGGCCCGTAGGGTGTGGCGCAGGCGGCTGACGGAAAAACGCAAGGTGTCGAAATAGGTCGGGTTGGGCCAGAAGCGGATGCGTGTGCCTGTGTTGCGTTGGCCGACCGTGCCGGTGACCGTCAGCTCCTGCTGTTTGCGCCCGTCGGCAAACCAGATGAAATGTTTGCGGCCGTCGCGCTTGATCTCAACCTCCAGGCGTGAGGAGAGGGCGTTGACCACCGAGACGCCCACCCCGTGCAGCCCGCCCGAGAACTGGTAGTCCTTGTTGGAAAATTTAGCCCCGGCGTGGAGCTTGAGCAGAATCACCTCCACCCCGGTGATGCCCTCCTCGGGATGATCGTCCGTGGGCATGCCGCGGCCGTCATCGGCCACGCTCAGGGAGCCGTCGGTGTGCAAAATAACCTCGATCAGCCGGGCGTAGCCGGCAATGGCCTCGTCGACGCTGTTGTCGATCACCTCCTGAGCCAGGTGGTTGGGGCGCTGAGTGTCGGTGTACATGCCAGGCCGGCGTCGCACCGGGTCCAGGCCCTTGAGCACCTCCAGGGAGGCGGCGGTGTAGTCGCGCCTGGGCGTGCCGTTTTGGTTGAAAAGCGGGTCCGCTTTGATGGCCAAACCTCCAGATGCGTTCACGAGTGTAAAATGGCGCCCCGAAACCCTCACGGAGCGAAAAATCCGACTTCTAAGGAACTCAATCGCAGAATGAACACAAGTTCCTTCCAGCAAAAACACCGCACGGCGGGGTAAAATGCTTTTTACGACCTTGTCAAACGTGAGTGTGACGCTTGTCCCGGCTCTGGTCAAACCAATCCACGCTGAGGCGCACAACTTAGGTTGAGCCTTTTATGATCGATACGGGCAAAAAAATCAATCTTATCTCTGTTTGGACAATAAAGGATAAGAATGGTGATTGAGCGCCGGTTAAACCAAGCCTATCCGATCGATCGACACGAGGTAAAAGAGGGTCCCGTCTGTTGGGGGGGTTGTTGAAATTTCATCGGCCGCGGGGGGGTAAGGCCGGTTCAAAAAACCACAGCCGACGCACTTCGCATCGGCTGTCTGGTGACTGGTTTAAATGGGCTTTAGCACTAAGGGCTATTATTGGATCGTTTGCGGCTGACGCCAGCCAACCCCACCAGGGCGGTGCCCAGCAACAGCAGGGTTGCCGGCTTGGGAACGGGGCTGTTGACCAGGTTGTTGTCGGTCTCAGGCGAGAAGGCCACAGCCTGAAGGCCGGAGCCTAAATTGGGTTCACTGCTGACGACCAGGCTGTTAAAACCGAATATAACCGAATAGACCGGTGCGGTGAATATCAGTACCAGTAGAATGCCAACAAAGAAGAATGATATCTTTTTCATCTGATACCCCCCTTTCAGGCGTATCGTTATTTTTTTCGAAAGGTCCTAATCAGTAGTTATACTGTTGTATGCATTCTACGGACCAATGCAAAAATTTCTTTTAAAATTTTAAAAAACCTATTAATTCAATATTTTAAAATAAAAAACCACGGCAGGGTCCGAGACAGAAAGACCAGTTGTGAACTTTTTTATATAGAAAAGTTTTCATAGTTGAAAAGTTTTTCATACTACTCGAGATCCCCTGCATCCCCCGGTTCGCCACCCGGTTCTGGTGGGTTGGCCGGTTGCCCGGCCGACGACGGGCAATCCCGCGTATCGCTGGCGCTGTCCGGGCGCAACCGGCTGAGGGCTTCGATTTCAATGGGGGTGGGCAGGTCCTTGAGGTCCCGCAGCTCAAACACCTCCAGAAAATGGCTGGTGGTGGCGTAGACCAAAGGGCGGCCGGGGATCTCCTTGCGGCCCAGCACCCGGATCAACTTGCGTTCCATAAGCAGGCGCAGTACACCGCCGCTGTCCACACCGCGGATGTGCTCGATGTCGCTGCGGATGACAGGCTGGTTGTAGGCGATGATGGCCAGGGTCTCCAGGGCGGCTTTGCTCAGGCGCGGGGCGCTGGGGCGCACCAGACGCTTGACCCACTCATTGTAGCGCCCCTGGGTGCGAAACTGGTAGCCGCCGGCCACCTGCTTAAGCACAAAGCCGCCGTCGCGCCGGGAGTATTCCGTCGCCAGTTCGTCGATGGCCGCCCGAATGGCCGCGTTGTCGGCTTCCGCGACAACGCCTTTGAGGTGCTCCAGCGTCAGGGGCGTCTCCGAGACGAAGAGCAGGCTTTCGATTATGGATTTGAGGTCTTCGGCCATTGGCTTCAAAAAAAAGGGTTCACGGATCCAAGGATTCACGGGGCTGTGCATTGAAGGGGAGCACGGGCATCGATGAGGGGCAATTGGAATTTTAAGTTTTGCGGTTAAAAAAACCTTGCCCACCGCCCATAGCCTGCAGCCCACAACAAACATGCAACCAATTGAATCAACCTATCAAACCAAAAACAGCCGAATGACCCCCGTGGGCAGATGCTGGGCGATGCGCACCAGGCCCAGTTTGGCCATCTCCAGCAGGGCCAGGAAGGTGACGATGATGTCGACGCGTTCGCGGCTGTCGCCAAAGAGTTCGTCAAAAGTTATCGATTCGCTGGCTTCGAGCAGCTCGACCAGCTCGGTGATGCGCTCCTGGACCGAGACGCGGTCCCGCGACAGGTCGACCCGGTGGGCCGGGGTGACCCGCTCGAGGATGCGCTGAAAAGCGTCGATCAGCTCGAAGAGGCCGACGTGGATCACCTGGTCCTGCTTGATGGCGCCGAGGGTCTCGGGGTCGGCCTTGCGGGTGAAGCTCTTTTCCCCTAGCAGGTCGCGCTCGGCCAGGTGCTCGGCTGCGGCTTTGATGCGCAGGTACTCGAGCAGCGGGCGGGTGATCTCCAGCCGGGGATCCTCGTCCTCCTCGTCTCCGCCCTGGGGCGGCAGGAGCATCCTGGACTTGATGTGGGTCAGGGTGGCGGCCATGAGCACGAAATCGCCCGCAAAATCGATGTTCATGCGCTTCATCCACTCCAGGTATTCCAGATACTGGGCGGTGATCTGCGCAATGGGGATGTCGTAAATATCGACTTCGGCCTTTCTGATCAAATGGACCAGCAGGTCCATTGGCCCCTCGAAGACGTTCTGGAGCCTGACTCGATAGGGGTCGTCGTCGCCGGCGTCCGCTTCCCTGGTTGGCCAGCCGGCCGGGGTTGAGGCTTTGCCGGGGTCCGGCCGCTGCGGTTCCATCTGCATCGCCACCTTTTTTATGAAACTGTGCGCCCGCGACCACTTAGCCCAAATGGCATCGTTTCATTCCCGTTTAAACCCACGGACGCGGCGGTCAGCGGCGGCGCCAGACTCCCGGCTCCGGAATGTTTTTCGGCTTCCAGCTCAATCCCGGATTCGGATGGCCGACCGCACCTGCTCCATGGTGGCCATGGCAACTTGGCGCGCCTTTTGACTGCCGAAAGCGATGATCTCCCTGACCCGCTGGGGGTGGGCCTCGAAATGGGCTCGCCGCTCGTGCAGGGGCTGCATAGCCCGGATCAGGTTGTCCGCCATGATCTTTTTGCATTCCACGCAGCCGATCTCGGCCTTGCGGCACTGGCCGTCGATGCGCTGGCAGGTCTGGGGGCCGGAATAGAGCTTGTGGAATTCGAAGACATTGCAGATGTCGGGGTTGCCCGGGTCGGACTTTCGCATGCGCTGGGGGTCGGTGATCATCTGGGAGACCTTTTTGGCGATCACCTCCGGCGAGTCGGAGAGGTAGATGGCGTTGTTGTAGGATTTGCTCATCTTGCGCCGGTCAAGACCCAGGATCTTGGGGGTCTGAGTCAAGAGCGCCTCGGGTTCCGGAAAGAGCTCGCCGTAGAGGAAATTGAAGCGTCGTGCGATTTCGCGGGTGATCTCCACGTGGGGCACCTGGTCGATGCCCACCGGCACCCCGTTGGCCTTGTACATGATGATGTCCGCCGCCTGCAGAACCGGGTAACCCAGGAAACCGAAGGTGGATAGGTCCTTGTTGGCGATCTGGACAACCTGGTCTTTGTAGGTGGGGTTGCGCTCGAGCCACGGCACCGGCGTGATCATCGAGAGAAAGAGAAACAACTCGGCGTGTTCCGGAATCAGCGACTGCACGAAGAGAGTGCTTTTTTCCGGGTCGAGACCGGCGCTGAGCCAGTCGATCATCATCTCGTATACGTAGGCGGTGATCGCGCCGGGGTTCTCGTAGTCGCTGGTGAGGGCATGCCAGTCGGCGATAAAGAAAAAACAGTCGTAGGGCTCCTGCATGCCGACCCAGTTGTTCAGGGCGCCGTGCAGGTTTCCCAGGTGCAGGGGCCCCGTGGGCCGCATGCCGCTTAAAATCCGTTTTTTGGCACTCATGAGCGTTTTCCCCGCAAAAGGTGTGCCCGACGCGATCCGGTTCAGGCGGTTGGCGATCGGTCGCTCCCAGGAGGGGCGGCGACTGGATCCCGTTATACCAGACCCGGGCCGGGTTGCAATCAAGAAAAAAGGTCTGACCTGGGGACCGAATTAATCCCCTTTACCCGGTTCTTGACAAAGGCCAACTCATCCTCGCGGGTTTTGACCCGCCCGTTGAGCCGGGCTTCCAGCACGGCCTGGAGCAGTTGGCTGAAGAGCGGGCCCGGTTTCAGACCCAGTTTGAGCAGGTCTTTGCCCGATATGGTCACGGCTGTGTTGCGCAAGCGGGTGTGGTAGTGCGAAATGCGCTTGCGGGCCGTCTCCGAGGCGGTGATGGCCATCATGTAGAGGATTATCTCGGTTTTGAAGCTGTTGAGCAGGTTGTACAGTTCAGCGGCGCTCATGCGCTTGCGCCGCTCCAGCAGCAGCAGCGGCTTCTCGACGCCGAGGCGGGTTTCGGAAAAGAGCCGGGCGTAGCGCGGGGCGATGGTGAGGTGCTCGCAAATCCGCCGGCTGGTCTCCAGGTCGCCGTGGCGGATCACGGCCATGAAAAATACGGTCCAGCGCTCATAGCTCTCGTCGATAAAAAGCAGGTCGTGCCAATCCGTCACCTTCTTGGCCCCGTCGAGCAGGCGCTTCAGGTCGGCTTCGACCACGATCCCCGGGTGGACCACCCGCAGCAGGTCGAAATCGAGCAGGCGCATGATGGCCGGGGTCGGGTTCTCCTCTTTCAGGATCAACTTGAATTCGGTGAAGATGCGCTTGCCGGCCAGGCGTTTGAAGAAATCCATCTTGACGGCATTGTCGATCAGGGACGAGGTGAGCTTGCCGATGGTGAAGGCGAAGCGCTGTTCGAAGCGCAGGGCTCGGAAAACCCGCGTGGGGTCTTCCACGAAACTCAGGTTGTGCAGCACCCGCAGAACCTTGTCCTTGATGTCCTTCTGGCCCGAGAAAAAATCGATCAACCGGCCGAATTTGCCGGGGTTGAGCTGAAGGGCCAAGGTGTTGATGGTGAAATCCCTGCGAAACATATCCATTTTGATGGAACTCATCTCGACGATCGGTAGGGAGGCCGGAAACTGGTAATACTCCATGCGCGCCGATGCGACGTCGATTTTAAAGCCGTCCGGGAAGATGATCACGGCCGTACCGAATTTGTGGTGGGTATGGGTCCGGGCGCCGTAGGCGCGGGCGAAGGCTTTGGCGAAGTCGATGCCGTTGCCCTCGATGACCACGTCGATATCCTCGTTGTTGCGGTACAGGAGCAGATCGCGCACGAAGCCGCCCACGACATAAGCGTTGCAGCCCAGCCGGTTGGCGGTCTCTCCTAGCTGGGCCAGGGTCTGGATGATCGGTTTGGAGAGCCGTTCACGCATGAAATTGCCCAGCATGCGCGAGCGTTTGCCGCCGACGGGGTCATCCGACGCCGGGAGATCGTGGTTGGCGGGGCGATTGCGCTGAACCAGCGTGTTGAGCAAGTCCGTGCGGGTGATGACCCCCAGCACCGTCGACCCCTCCACCACCGGCAGGATGCGCTGTTTGTTTTCGATGATCTTGTCCTGGATCTCCACGATGTCGGCATCGGGGTGCACGTGGGAGATTTCGGTGTTCATGTATTCACGGATCGGGATGTGGCCCAGGTTGTGGAACAGGACCTTTTCAATGACCTGGCGGGTGATATACCCGCTGAAACCTGCGCCGTTGTCGCCGCCGGCGGTAACCAGCAGGGCATTGATGTTATAGCGGGTCAGCAGGGCCTTGGCTTCGGCGCAGGGGGTTGCTTCGGGGGCCATGATAGCCGGTGACGACATCAGGTGGCGGGCCAGACGCCGGGGGTTGACGCGATCGTAGAGAACCTTCAGGAGCACCTGCTCGGTCTGGGCGATGGTCTTGCCCTTGATGGCCACCGAGGCGGCCGAGGGGTGGCCGCCGCCGCCCATCTGGTCAAGAATGTCCCCCACGTCGACATCGTCCGTTCGACTGCGGGCGACGACGTAGACTTTGTTTTCCATCAGCGCCAGGGCGAAGATAGCGTTGATATTCTCCATTTTGGCCATTTTTTGGACCAGGAAGGCATAGTCGGGAAAGTAATTGTCCGTGGTTACTCCGGTCAGGACAATCTCGACCCCGTTGATGGTATAGCGCCTGGCGGCCTGAATCATGTCGTTGAGCAGACCGATCTGTTCAGGGCTGAATTCGCGGGTGATCATGCTGGAGATCACATTGAGATTGGCGCCTTTGGAGAGCAAGAAGGCTGCCGCCTCGAAGTCGTGCTGGGTGGTCGAGGGAAAAGAGAAGGACCCGGTGTCCTCGTAGATTCCCAGACACATGATCGTGGCTTCTTCTGGGGTTAGGGAAATCTCGCGCTGCCGGATCATGCCCGCCAGGATGGTCACCGTGGCGCCGGTCGGCAGGTAGTTCTCCTGGTCGGCCGGGATGTCGTCCTCTTTTTTTGGGTGGTGGTCGTAGATATGGATTTCCAGCCCGGGGTTGTCCAGAATCTGCTGCAAGTCACCGATGCGGTTGCGCCGCCGGGTGTCCACCAGCACCAGGCGCGAGACCGCGGCAAGGTCGATTTTACCCAGTTCGGCGATGTTGAAAAGGTAGACCATGGATTGAATGAAGAAATTGCGCAGGTTTTTTTCCTGAGATCCGGGAAACACTACTCGGGCCCCGGGGTAGAGCTTCTGGGCGGCAAGCATCGAGGCCATGGCATCGAAATCAGCGTTGACATGGCTGGTGATGATGGTCATGGGCTGGCGTTGGGTGGTATCTTTGGTTTTCATGGGCCTTGAAGCATGTGATCTTCCCGGGAGCACCGCGCCTGCGCGCAGACGACCTCCGGGCAACGGGTTCGGCGGCGGGCGACCCGCGCCGCTTCCATTCCAGGATGGTATCCGCCCAAGGCGAAAAAACAGGCCAATCCTACGCGTATGGTGTTTTTTTTGCAAGTGCGCTTATTTGCCTGGCTGTGACTGCACTGAAAATTGGCTTTTCAGGAGGCCGGCCCGTTTGTCGATTCCGTGGTTGCCGACTCCGAATCAACCGTAAAAAAATTTCAGATTTTTTTGAAGGTGCCGAAATTGTCAAATATGAGACCAACCGGCCCGAGTCGGGGCCGGCAGAGGTGGACCTGACAACACGGCCAAGGCGCTTTTTGTACGAATAGGGGGGATCTTATGCCGATTTTTGTGTGGGAAGGGAACAACCGGAACAATATCGTTCAAAAGGGCGAGATGGAGGCAACCAGCGAGGTTGCGGTTCGAGCCAATCTCAACCGGCTCCGGATCAACCCGACCCGGATCAAGAAAAAACCCAAGGATCTTCTGGAAAACATCAGTTTTCTGCAGCCTTCGGTGACCCAGAAGGATGTCATCCTGTTCTGTCGGCAGTTTTCGACCATGATCGATGCCGGTCTTCCCATCATCCAGTGCATGGACATTCTGCATGCGCAGCAGGAGAACGCCACCTTCAAGAAGATGTTAAAAAATATCAAGGAGCAGGTGGAGAGCGGTTCGACGCTGGCCGATGCCTTGAAAAAGTACCCCAATCAGTTTGACGACCTGTTCGTGAACATGGTTGCCGCAGGCGAGGCCGGCGGTATTCTGGACACCATTTTGAGACGGTTGTCCGCCTACATGGAAAAAGCGGCCCGCTTGAAGAGTCAGGTCAAAGGGGCCATGACCTACCCGATTGTGACAATTATTATCGCTATCCTGGTGGTCGCGGTTATTCTGGTCTTTGTGATCCCTGTTTTCCAGGAAATGTTTTCCGACATGGGGGGCACGCTCCCGGGACCGACCCTTATCGTCATTGCCATGAGTGAGTTTGTCAAATCCAAGATCCATTGGATGATCATCGGTCTGATCCTTTTTATTTTTGCGTTCAAAAAATATTACCGCACCGAAAAAGGGCGACGGATGGTTGATGCCACCGTGCTTAAACTGCCGGTTTTCGGCATTCTGATCCGCAAAGTGGCCGTGGCCAAATTTACGCGTACCATGGGAACCATGCTGTCCAGTGGCGTGGCCATCCTGGAGGCCCTGGACATTGTCGCCAAAACCGCGGGCAATAAAACCGTCGAACAGGCCATCTACAAGGTCAGGAGCGGCATCTCGGAAGGTCGGACCATGGCGGACCCCCTTGCCGAAAGCGGGGTGTTTCCGGCCATGGTGTGTCAGATGATCTCGGTGGGTGAGTCCACCGGGGCCCTTGACGCCATGCTGCAGAAGATAGCCGACTTTTATGAAGAGGAGGTCGACCAGGCCGTTGACAACCTGACCGCGCTGATCGAGCCTTTCATGTTGGTTTTCCTGGGTGTGGTCATCGGCGGCCTGGTGGTTGCCATGTATCTGCCCATTTTCAAAATGGCCGGCAACCTGTAGGCCCTGGAGCGGTCTCGGACGCTGCCTCAAAAAGCGGTACCCGACCCTTGCCCAATCACCCGCTCGACAACGAGGCGATCAACCGCAAACTGAAGTGGTTGATCGCCATGCGCACGCTTTTTGCGTTGCTGCTGCTCGGATCGACCGTCGCCTTTCAGGTCGGCAACCAGCGCTCGGCGCTGGATGCTCCCTTCGTGCTGCTCTATGGGGTGGTGGCAGTCGTCCTGCTCTCTTCGTTTGCATACGGCCTGCTGTGGCCGATGGTGGGCCGATACCGGCCCTTTTTTCTTTATCCGCAGATTGGCATCGATACGCTCAGCGTGACGGTGATCATTTTTGTCACCGGCGGCAACGCCAGCCTATTCTCCTTTCTCTATATTGTCATCGTCATCTATTCCTCGCTTTTTGTATTCAAACGCGGCAGCCTCCTGACGGCGATGTTCTGTTCGGTTCAGTTTGCCGTTCTGCTGTTGCTGGAGTTCAACGGCACCATCACGCCATTCGGTCCCGGCGGCATGGTTGTCAGCTCCGCAATCCCCGCCTTCCAGGTGTTTCAGAAATGCGCCATTATGGCCGCTGCCTGTTTTTCGGTGGCCTTTCTCAGTGGCTATCTCTCCGATCAGGAGCGGCAGTCCAAGGCCGATCTGGTGGCCATGGAAGCCCACCTGGAACGGGTTCAGAACCTGGCCCAAATCGGTGAAATGGCTGCCGGTCTGGCCCATGAAATTAAAAACCCCCTGGCCTCGCTCTCGGGCGCTATTCAGATTCTCAAGGGCGAAATGGAAAACGACAAGGACAACATGCGGTTGATGCACATCGTTTTGCGGGAGACGGACCGTTTGAGTTGTTTGGTCAATAATTTTCTGATCTTCGCCCGGCCTTCGGCCGGCCACGCCGAATGCGTCGACCTGGGCAAGGCTCTGGCCGAGATCGTCACCCTGTTTGAAAAGGACGATTCCTTCGGTCAACGGGTGCGGGTGAGCCTGACAGCGGTGCCCGAGGCCCTGGTCGCAATCGATCCGCTGCAGCTGCGCCAGGTGATCTGGAATCTGTTGCTCAACGGGGCGGAATCCATCGATGATCACGGCACTATCGCCATTTCGGTGCAGCGGCAAAAAAACGAGCGCATCCTGGTCGAGGTCGCTGATGACGGCTGCGGGATGGATCCAAAAACCGTCAAAGCCGTCTTCAACCCCTTTTTTACCACCAAGCCCAACGGCACCGGGTTGGGTCTGTCGATTGTGTATCGCATCCTCGAAACCTATGACTGCCGCCTGGATGTACAAAGCCAGCCCGGTGCGGGCAGTGTCTTCAGCCTCTACTTCAAGCCGTTGGCTCCGGCCCTGCGGCCGCTGTGAGCCGCACCCGACCCTGTCTACAATTATGTACGATCAGACCACGCAAATAATCCAATTTTGAACACACCCGGGCCGGGGCCGGCAGCAGCGGTCCCATGAATAACGAGTGAAACCACGTTCTGATTTCTTCCAACGTCCGGGGGGGGAGGGGTGAACCGGCCCCCTCAAAACCGTGCCTTCCCGTGCCGCGGCGGCCGGCAGCCGTAAAAATTAGTTAAAGTTTATCGGTTAAACGGCGATGTAAAGGTTGTACCACCCTGATCGGCTGGAGGTGACGAACGCACGCGGTGGTACGGGTTATGCTAAGAAGTGATCCGAACTCTTTAAGAATTTAACAGCTCGATAAAGGCAAAACACCCGAAAGGGTGTGACGCAAAGCCAACGGCCTAATACCGGTAGACCCGGAGATGGCGGCAGGGCTGCCGAGCGGGCACAGCATCTTCCAACGGGCTGATGGTCGCACGGCGCACTCAACCTGGGGAGATGCACCATGAAACAGTCAGCTCGAACCTACCTGAAGGTCTTTTTCGTTTCCTTTGTCATCGTCGCCGTCGGAGCAACGGCGGCCTGGAGTGCCGACGTCAGCCTGCGTTGGGACCCCAACGAGCCCCCGCCGCAAGGATATCGGATCTTCGCCCGTGAAGGCAGCCAGAGCTACAACTACAGCAATCCCATCTGGCAAGGCAGCCAGAGCACCCACACCTTGATCGGCCTTAAGGAGGGGGTCACTTATTCGTTTGTGGTGCGCGCGTTTGAAGGCAACCTGGAGAGCCTGGACTCGGATGAGGTTACCTACACCCCCCTTGTGGTTGATGCAACCGAACCCCCGCCCCAGCCCAGCGATGATCCGCCGCCCCAGCCCGATGATTCGGTGCCCCAGCCCGATGATTCGGTGCCCCAGCCCGATGATCTCGATAAGGAACCCGAGAATCCTGAACCGGTCATCCATGGGCCTGTCATCATCAGCCCCACTGACGATGCGGATCTGGGTCTGACGCCGATCCTGCTTTGTGAAGGCGATTGGTCGGGTCACACCCAGTCACGCTGGCAGATCAGCACCGAAGCGGACTTTTCGACCCTGGTCCTGGACGAAAGCAGTCACAGCCAACTTCACGTCTATGCGGTTCGGGATATGATCCTGGACGTGGAGACGCACTACTACTGGCGGGTGCGGTTTATCGATGGTGCCGGCGCCGGTTCAGACTGGTCCGAGACGGCCACCTTCCGGACGCTTTTGGCAGTGGATTCGGATGACAAAAACTTGAACGGCACCCCGGACGACCAGGAGGTCGACTGCAGCGTGGACGGCAACAACAACGAGATTCCCGGTTGCCAGAAGGCTAACTTCACCAGTTTCCTCGCGGTGGACGGCAAAACCCTGCTGGGCATCGAAACCGTTTCCGAAGGAGCCGAGCTGGTTGCGGTCAGGTCCCTGCCAGCCGACAGGATTGACGACCCGGCGGTGAAAATGGAAACCAGCCTGGTAGGTTTCAAACTCTATCTGCAGGATTGGGCCACTTCGGCCACGGTAACCGTTCATTATTCGAAGCCGGTGTCCAGAGACGCCCAGGTGCTCAAGTACGATCCCGATGCCGGGTTTGTGGTATTCGAGAATGCCGTATTCTCCCGAGACCGAAAGAGCGTCACGCTGATCATAGAAGACGGCGGTCCGGGTGACGAGGACGGCGTCAAAAACGGCGTGATCGTCGATCCGTTCACGGTCGGGTATGTGGACCCCCTGGTGACCAACAGCGCGTCGTTGTCAACGGGCGATAGCGAATCGGGCGTCGGCGTGGATGTCAGCAGCTGTTTTATATCAACGGCCAACCATGGGACGCGGTTTCTGGATGGCTCTTTTTCGATCGCGTCCGGATGGTGGCTGATGCTCCTACTGGCCGCGGGAATGGCTTGCGCCTTCCGTTCTCGAGGCAGCCACCGGCGATAGACCCGCCAACTCCAGAGCGATCTCGGCGACCCGGTCCGACGCACCGGGTCCGCCGAGCAGGCCCCTGACCTCCGCCAGCTCCCCTTTGATCCGTCTGAAGTACTCCGGGTCGTCCAGCATGCCGCCGACGCTGGCGGCGATGTTTTCAGGCGACGCCTCGTGCTGGATCAATTCCGGCAGCAACTCTTTTTGGACGATGAGGTTGACCAGGCCAATGTGCTTGACCGTGATCAGGCGTTTTCCCAACCAGTAGCTCAGGGGCGACACTTTGTAAACGATCACGGTGGGGATACCGTAAAGGGCCGCTTCCAGGGTGACGGTGCCCGACGCCGCTACCAGCAGCCGGCTTTGCTGGAAAACCTGCACCACTGGCCCCCGGATCGTTGCGATGTTCAGGCTTGAAGTGTAAGGGCCGATTATGCCGTGGACCAGTTCCGGGTCAATGGAGTCGGCACAGGAGACCGCGAAGCGTACCATCGGCCGCCGCTGGTGGATTTGTTGAGCCGCCTGCAGCATGATGGGCAGCAGGGTAGATACCTCCCTGTCTCTGGATCCGGGCAGCAGGCCGATCGTCGGTGGGGCATCCGGTTCCGAGGGCGCATCGGGTTCGGGCAGGGACGGCAGACCGTCCAAGAGGGGATGGCCCACAAAGGTGGTGGGCACGTGGTGCCGGCGATAAAAGGGGGCTTCAAACGGCAAAATGACCGCCATGTGGTCCACCAGACGTTGGATCTTCGTTACCCGTTTGGGACGCCACGCCCACAGCTGCGGGCTGATGTAATACAGGACCGGAATGGCTATCTTTTTTGCAGCCGCTGCCGCACGAAAGTTGAAGTCTGGAAAATCGATTGCAATCAGCAGATCGGGCTTGAGGCTGCCGAGGGCGTGCCTGACGGTTGCCATGGCCCGATAGATGGTGGGCAGCTTGGCGATCACCTCCGTAATGCCGACCACGGAAAGGGAGGCGTTGTCGACGATCAGGCGCACGCCGGCCGCCCGCATGGCCTTGCCCCCGATGCCGAAGAGAAATGCTTTAGGGGCCTGTTGGTTAAGGGCTCGCGCCAGCCTGGCACCGTGCAGATCGCCCGATGCTTCACCGGCTATGATCATGATGCAGGCTGGAGGCATTCGACACCCGAGGCGGCATCAGCACACCAAGTGCTGACTCGTTTCCTGAATCTGGTCCATGATGGAGAGCGCGGTTGCCAGGGCGTCCCGACCCATGCGGCCGCTTACCAAAGGTTGACGACGGTGCCTGACAGCGGCCACAAAAGCCTTTAACTCTTCGCGCAGGGCGTCGCCTTTATCGAAACGGAGCTCTTCGATTTTCATACCGGGGATGGTGCCGGCGACCTGGTCGAGATCGGGATAGACCCGGGTGATGCTATGGTTGGCGAAATCGATGGAAATGTAGGCATCCTTTTGAAAAAGCCGCAGTTTGCGCTCATTTTTGGCGGAAATCCGGCTGGCGGTCACATTGGCGACCGCACCGTTGACAAATTCCAGGCGGGCGTTGGCGATATCGATGTTCTCCGAAATGACCGCAATTCCGGCGGCATGCACGGTTTTGAGGGTCGAACCGACCAGGTTTAAAATCAAGTCGATATCGTGAATCATCAGGTCGAGTACCACGCTGACGTCGGTGCAACGTCCTTGATAGACGCTGAGCCGGTGGGATTCGATAAAGCGCGGCTGGTCGATCTTGCCCTCCAGCGCCACCACGGCCGGGTTAAAGCGCTCCAGGTGCCCGACCTGGATGATCAAGTCTCTGGAATCGGCGATTTGAATCAACTCGTCGGCATCCCGCAGCAGCGTGGTGATCGGTTTTTCAATCAGCACATCCACATCCTGCTCCAGAAAATCCTTGGCAATCGAAAAGTGGGCCGGTGTCGGCGCTGCAATGCTGACAGCATCCACCTTACCGAAGAGGGCCGGGTGGGCCGGGTAAAAGGTGGTCTCGTTGTCTCTGGCGACGTTCAGGCCCTGCTGGGCATCCGGGTCCACAACACCTACCAGATTCACATCCGGCATGTGGCGATACTTCTGGGCGTGGAATTTGCCCAAATACCCCACACCGACGACACCGACCCGTAAATTTCTCATTGGCGCTTCCTCCGATTGTGGAACAACCATGCCTGCCGCCGGCGCTTGCGGTGCTACACGCCGATGATCGTGATCCCCTTCCGGTCGGCCGATCGAATCATTTCCGACCGGTCGAAGACGACCGTCCTGCCGGCTTCGACGGCCAACACATGCACATCGCAGCGGTGCATGACCGCGATGGTGGTGGCCCCCACCGACGGGAGGTCGAAGCGAAAATCCTGGTTCGGTTTGCAGACTTTGACTAAGACCGCCTCACCCTTGCCCAACCGGCCACCCCGTTCGATGGTGGCGTCGGTCCCATCGATGGCTTCTACGGCCAGAATGGTTCCACCCCCGACAACCACGCTCTGCCCGATGTCCAGACGCCCGATCTCCTTGGCGATGGAAAACCCCAGCGCAATATCTTTTTTTTCGGAGCGGGACGGCTGGCGGGATGTCCAGACCCCCTTGCTGGCCAGCAGTTCCGGCAGGAGCAGGGTGGAGGGCTCGATGGTGATGCCCTCGTTTTCCAGGCTGGCGGCAAACGCGCGCATGAGGGCGTCATCATGGGTGTGCCGCATGGAGGCGATGATAGCAATGGCCTTCAGGTCCGGCTTGACATCGGTGAACAGGCGCGTCTTGCGCACGGCGCCCAGCATCACCGCGCGATGGACACCGTTGTGCCTGAAAAACCGGATCAGCCGCTTTAGCTGGCCCAGGTGCAACCATTCGATCTTTTGGGAGAGCGGGGCCAGCTCCGGGTCGGCTTCGTTGACATAGGCCGCCGTGTAGACGGCCAAGCCTTGTTGGCGGGCCATCTTGGAAAAGAGGATGGGAAACTGCCCGCTTCCTGCTATCAGTCCGATCTTCTGCTCCATTGCGGGGGTCTGTACCGATCTGTCTGAATGAGTGCCCATCCAGAAACGGTTATTTCGCCCGATATCTGCGTTATGCTTAAAATTTTATCCTCGGAATATCACCTATATGCCTGCGGTAAAATTTTTCGCATGCCTTGATCTCGACCAAAATTCCTCGTTTCTGGACGGGCACGAATTAGCGCACCCGGGTTTGAGTCAGCGGGTCACCCCACGGGATGAGCTGCGGATAAAGCGGATGAAGTTTTCCACTTCCGGCACCATTTCCACTTCGGCGTTGACGCGTGCGATGGCTTCGTTGAGGGTTAGCCCGTACCGGAAAATGATGCGGTAGGTCTTTTTCAAGGCGGCCAGCGCCTGATCCGAAAAGCCCTGGCGTTTAAGGCCGACGCGATTAAGGCCATGCAGCACCGCCCGATCGCCGGCGGCGATGACGTAGGGCGGCACGTCCTTGACCACGGCCGATTTTCCACCGACGAAGGCGTAGTCACCGATCCGGACGAACTGGTGGATGGCCACCAGTCCGCCGACGGTGGCGTAGTCGCCGATGGTGATGTGGCCTGCCAGGGTGGTGTTGTTGGCCAAAACCACCATTTTGCCGACTCGGCAGTCGTGAGCGATGTGGGTGTAGGCCATCAGGTAGGAATCCTGGCCAACTTCCGTGGTGGTCTCACCGGGCCGTGTCCCGCGGTGAATGGTCACAAATTCCCGGATGGTAACGTTGGGGCCGATGGCGACATAACTGGTCTCGCCGCCGAACTTCAGGTCCTGGGGAACGGCGCCGATGGCGGCAAATTGGAATATGCGACACCCGGGTCCGATGCGCACGTGGGGCTCGATCACCACATGGGGCCCGACCCAGGTTCCATCGCTGATGGTGACATCATCGCCGATAAGGCTGTAGGCCCCGATGGTTACGTTCTGGCCGATGGTCGCAGCGGAACTGACGATGGCGGTGGGGTGAATCATGTTAGTCTCCATAGGTGGCCATCAACTGCGCCTCAGCCACGATTTTTTGATCAACCTTGGCAATACCGGCCATTTTTACGGCCCTGGATCGCTGTTTGAGCATTTCCAGTTCCAGAATCAACTGGTCCCCCGGCACCACCGGCTTTCTGAAGCGCACCTTGTCAAACCCCATGAAGTAGATCGGTTTGCCCTGGATCTCCGGCGGCAGCGACAGCAGGACCAGCATGCCGCCGGCCTGCCCCATGGCTTCGACAATCAAAACGCCGGGCATGATGGGGGTGTCCGGAAAGTGTCCCTGGAAGAAGGGTTCGTTGATGGTGACGTTTTTCAGGGCCACGATGCTTTTCGCCTTGACGAAGGCTATCACGCGGTCCACCAGTAAAAAAGGGTAGCGGTGGGGCAGATGCTGCAGAATTGACCGGATGTCAGATGTCCTTTCCACCAGGGGGTCTCCATTCAGCAAGGGTTTTTTCGAGACGGGCGAGCTGTTTTTCGAGATCGGCGATCTTTTTCTTCATTTCCGGCAGGGTCGGAACGACGCGTTGGACCCTCAGCCAGGTGCGGTGGGGCATGGCAGGCGAACCGGAGGACACCACCTCCCCGTCCGGGATCGATTTGCCGACGCCGGTCATCGGCCCCACCGTGACATGGTTGCCGATGCTCAGGTGGCCGGATATGCCGGCCTGTCCCGCCACAATGGCGTGGTGGCCGATGGTGGTGCTGCCGGCGATGCCGACCTGGGCGACAAGGAGGCTGTCTTCACCCACCACCACATTGTGTGCGACATGAACCAGGTTGTCGGTCTTGACGCCGCGCTGAATCCAGGTTCGCCCGAAGGTGGCCCGGTCAATGGTGTTACCGGCGCCGATTTCGACATCATCATCGATCTGAACCGTACCGACCTGAGGGATTTTGTGGTAACGCCCGCCATCGGGAACGAAACCATATCCGTCACTGCCGATGACTGTGCCGGCATGAATGGTCACCCGGCTGCCGATACGGCAGGCATGCAAGATGGTTACGTTGGGATGAGCCACCACAGCGTCGCCCAGGACCACATCGTCGCCGATGAAGACACCCGGGTGAATCACGCAGCCGCGGCCGATGGTCACCCGGTCACCGATGCTGGCAAAGGCCCCGATGAAGACCTGCTCACCGCATTTAAGGTCGCTGCCGATGCTGGCTTTGGCGCTGATCCCCGGCCGGGGTGGCAGGAGCGGATGATACAGCGTCACCACCGTGGTGAATGCCAACTGGGGGTTGTCAACGCGAATCAGGTTTCTGCCGGGAGCCTCGAACCCCTTGGGGACGATGATGGCCCCGGCTCGCGTCGCATCGATGCGCTTGAGGTAGGCGCCACTGCCGGCAAAAGTGATCTGACGGTCATCCGCGACATCGAACGGGGCGACGCCAAAGAGGCGTTTTTCCCGATCACCGACGACTTCACCCTGAGTCGCCCTGGCGATGGATTGTAGGGAATGGTCGCTTGGCACGGTCAATACCTGGGGTCACTGTGTTTTCGACGTGGGGTGACGGGCATTGAACTGCTTGATGACCTCATCGGTTATGTCGACGGTGCTAGGAGCGTAGAGAACCCCGCGTTTATCCATGATCATCAGGTATCCGCCCGATTTGCCGATCTCGTTGATCACTTCCAGGGTTTCTGATTGCAGCCCCCCCATCAGTCGATTCTGCAGCCCCTGCAGTTCCACCTCATATTTGTTCTGGAGGGCCTGAATATCACTGACTTTGATTCTGAACTCGCGTTCTTTCTCTTCCCGCATTTCCCGGCTCATCACCAGCGATTCGCGCTCGAGGCGCTTTTTCAACTCTTCGATTTCGGAACCTTTTTCCTTAAGTTCCGCCTCCATGCGCCGGCCCTGGGCCGTGATTTCGGCTTTGATCTGTTTGCCTGCCTCCGAGTTGTCAAACAGCCGCTGGAACTCGACCACGCCGATTTTGGCCACATCGGCACAGTAGCCGCTTCCAGCCCCCACCAACAGTGTCAAAACTGCCAGGATCATCCATTTGCCTGCCGGTTTCATCATAATATCTCCTTTTTCCTGCTTATCGATCGTGTTCTTGCCGCACTGTGTAGCACCTTCGGGTGGCTTTTATCAAATGGTAATCGGTGCCTCCTCGGAGCGATTGCATGCGTTCCTGAGGCCCTTAGAAGGCCCCGCCGATGGAAAATGCCCAGTTAACGCCGGAATCTTCACCGTTTTCTTCTCTCGGGTCCAGAATGTGGCCGCCTTCGATACGCATGGGTCCGATGGGTGAGTACCAGCGGATTCCGTACCCGGCCGCATGGCGAAGGTCCCCCAGGTCGATGGACGCATTGGGTCCGTAAACGTTGCCGGTGTCGTAAAAGACCAAACCGACGATGCCGATATCCTCAAAGAGGGGGTAGGTCAGTTCGAAATTGAGCTGCACGAACGATTCGCCGCCCTCCTCGCTAATGATGCCCAGTTCGTTGACGGTTTTAATGTTGATGTCCTGGAAATCGAAGCCGCGTATGGTATTGATGCCGCCCAGGTAGAACTTTTCATAATCGGGCAGGATATATCCCTCTATTGGACGCACGTAGCCCGAGCGCCCGCGGATGAAGGAGATCAGCCCCTTGTAAACCGGGATATACCAGCCGAGTTCGCCCACGACTTTGTGAAAGCCGACATCCCCGCCAAGACCGGCATAGGTGTAGGCGAGGCGATGATTCTGGCCCTGGGTGGTGTTGAAGGCGCGGTCCCTGGAGTCGTAGGTGATGGCGCTGGTGATGGCGCTGGTGGCGTTTTCACCTTCCAGGGCTTTGATATTGTCCGACGCACCCAAGGTGATTTCGCTAAGGTCGGTAATGTCGTATCGATAGGCCAGGGAGAGGCGGGTGAAATCAAAAATGGGGTAGCTGAAAGCCAATCCCGCGCCGGTGCTGCTCTGTTCATAGGTGTCAAATTCACGCCGGAAACGGTAAACGTTGGCCGTGGCGGACAACGGGATGTCGAACAACCAGGGCTCGGTGAAGCTCAGATTGTATTGATCGGCCACGCCCCCCACCTGTCCGCTCAGTTTGAGAATCTGCCCGCGCCCGAACAGATTTCTCTGGGCAACCGAGCCGGTTACGAAGACGTCGTCGACGGTGCTGTATCCGGCGCCCAGGGTAAAGGTGCCGGTCGGTTTTTCCACCACCTCGATTTTGACGTTCATCTGGTCGTCGGTGCTGCCCTGGCGGGTATCCACTTTGACGTCTTCAAAAAAATCGAGGTAATGCAGATTGCGTACGCTTCGTTTGAGCCGGCTGCCGCTGTAACGCTCCCGTTCGTGGATGTGAAGCTCCCTGCGGATGACTTTATCACGGGTACGGGTGTTGCCGGCGATGTCGATACGCTCAAAGTAGACCCGGTTGCGTTTTTGGATGTAATAGGTGATATCCACCAGGCGGTTTTGGTGGTCCTCCTTGGTCAATGGCAGCACTTCCGCGAAGGCGAAGCCGGCATCGGCGTAAAGGTCGGTCAGCCCAATGATGTCTTCCCGGACCCGTTCGCGGTTGAAGTGGGTTTCCCTGGAAATCTGCACCCGGGACATCAGCTCCGCTTTGGGGAGGATGAGATCCCCATCCAAATCGACGCTTCCGACTTGATAGCGGTCGCCCTCTTGGATCTTGAAGGTGATATAGATCCAGTGGTCCTCGAAGTCGATCTCAGGTTCGGCCACAATGGCATGAATGAAGCCCTGGGTATGGTAAAAAGCCGTGAGACGGGCGGCATCCTGACTCAAATTGGCCCGATTGAGCTCTCCGGACGAGGTGAGCCAGGAAAAGAACCCCTTTTCGGAGGTGCCGATCACTTTTTTCAGCGCTTTGGGGGTGAAGGTCTGGTTGCCCTGAAAATCGATTGATCGTATTCTTATTTTCTGGCCTTCTTCGATAACAAACTCGATGTCCCCCTGGTTGTTGTCCAGCTCTTTGACGGTGTAGTCGATCTTGATATTGTGATAATTTTTATCCTTGTACATCGCTTCAAGCTGTTCGATGTTGGAGCGGATCGTAAAGATGTTCAAAATGGAGCCGGTGCTGATGCTCAAATTTTCCTGAAGCTTGTTGTCCTTGAAGACCTTGTTGCCGCTGAAAGAGATCCGTCGAATGGTCGGCTTTTCCACAACATGAAACACCACCTCCCGACCTTCGGGCACCGCTTCCGATTCAACACGGATGTCTTCAAAATAACCCATTTGGTAAATGTTTTTGATGTCGCGTGAAATATCGCCGGGGCGCAGCACATCTCCCGGTCGGACGCGGATCACCCGTTCGATGGCATCGGCTTCGATGCGTCGGTTGCCGGTTATCCGGACCTGCGCGATCACTTCCCGGCCGAAGAGTTGTCGAGCCAGGTTCTCGGCTGTTTTATCAGTTAGGGACCTGAGGATTTCCATGCCCGACCCGATTTCATAGATGGAGACCACCGGTTGTTGGCCCTCGGTCCTCAGCATGCGGGTATCCAGGCTGATGCGGTTGTCAATTCGGGTCAGGCTTCCCCAGATGACCACGTCCGCACCGGTATCCCGGCCCATCTGCCGCATGGTTGCTTCATCCGAGGCGGAGCCTGGAAAGGCGCTGCGCCGGGCCGGGTCCAGCTCGACCATAGCGGCGCCCTCCGTTTCCAGGCGCGATTGAATGAACTGGGAGATCTCCTCTTTCAGGTAGGAGAGATCCTGGGCGGCGTGGATCTCAAAAGGCAGCACCAGCACCTGAATCGTCTCCGGGGTTGCCGCTGCGTGGGCCACCAGAAACACGGTCGCCAGCAACACCCCCACCACGCTTCGCCTCAGCATTGAGTTTCCCTCATAACAGATGGTCCCATGCCGGCAACAATCATTGTCATATTCACGCACATCCTATTTGGGTCGCCCCCGCCCCCCCGATCAGTCACCACCGGCAATCAAACCACTTCCTTTAACGAGCCGTTGGCGATGGTGACCCGCCGGGTCATCAGGGCCGCCAGTTCCATATTGTGGGTTACCACGACCAGAGCCATTCCCATCTCCTGGTTTAACTCCATCAGGAGGGCGTGGATCTGGTCACTGTTGTTTTGATCCAGGTTTCCGGTCGGCTCATCGGCTAGGAGAATCGCCGGTCGTTGAACCAGCGCCCGGGCCAGGGCGACCCGCTGCTGCTCGCCGCCGGAGAGTTCCGCCGCGCGATGGGTCAGCCGGTTTTCAAGGCCAACCCGCACCAGAACCCTCTCTGCAGCCGCTTTGGCGGCTTTTTTTTCAACACCGCCGATCATCGCCGGCAGCATGGTGTTTTCCAGGGCTGAAAACTCGGGCAGGAGGTGGTGAAACTGAAACACGAAACCAATGGTCTGGTTTCGAAAGCGGGCCAGGGAAACGTCATCCAGCTGCAGCACATCGCTGCCTGAATATTCAAGACTGCCGCTATCGGGCCGGTCCAGCGTCCCCAATATGTGCAGCAGGGTGGACTTGCCGATTCCCGAAGCACCAACGATGCCCAAGGTTTCGCCTGAGTTCAGGGCGAATGAGAGCTCTTTCAGTACTACGATGCTGGCCCCGCTGTGCCGGTAGACCTTGCTGAGGCCGGAGGCATGAATCAAGCGCTTGGTGGGGACGGTTGGAGCGGGCGTGTGGGTGCCGCGGCCGTCGCCATCGGAATTACCCATGGCGGATCGCCTCCACCGGGTCGATGCCGGCCGCTTGGCGGGCCGGGTAGAGGGTAGCCGCGAAACAGATCACCAATGCACTCAGAGCGATCACCAGAACATCTTCCGCTTTCAGGTTGACCGGCAGGGTGTCGATGTAATAGACATCCGACGGAAGCCGGATGAAGGCGTAGCGTTCCAGCAGGGCGCACAATAGAAGCCCGGCCGATGTACCCAGCGCAGTTCCCACCAGGCCGATCATCAGGCCCTTGATGACAAAGATGCGGCCGATCGAACGGGCCGTTGCCCCCATGGTTTTCAGAATTGCGATGTCCTTTCTCTTTTCCATGACCATCATCACCAGGGATCCGGCGATGTTGAATGCGGCCACCATCACGATCAGGGCCAGGATAATGAACATGACCGTTTTTTCCAGACGCAGGGCCGAAAAAAGGTTGCGGTTCATCTGCTTCCAGTTTTCGATGGTGTAGGCGTCGCCGATGACCCGTTCGATGACCGTGGAGACAGCGTTGGCCTGGTCGATGTGATTGAGGCGGATCTCTATACCGCCGACGGCGTCGGCCATTCGAAGCAGCTTCTGGGCCTCGACCAGGTCGATCAGGGCCAGGGTGCCGTCAAATTCATGCATGCCCGATTCCAGCAGATCCACAACCGCAAACCGGACCATGGCGGGCATGTGACCGGCCGGTGAAAGCATCCCCCGCGGCGAAATCATGTGGAGTGTGTCTCCGGGGCGCACATCCAGGTTGGCGGCCAGTTCGCGGCCCAAAATGATTCCCGGCCGCCGTGGGTCCGCTTCAGAGGCCGCATCCCCAATCAACCCGGTTGCCAGGCGGCCGGTATCGGTGCCGCTGATCCAGTGCTTGCCCGAGGTGGCATCGACCCCTTTTAACAGGGCGCCCGAGGCCCGCGTGGGGGTGCGAAGGATGACATGGGTGGTGATAAAAGCCGATGCGCTTTCGATTCCAGGGATGGGTGCGATCTGCTTCAGAACGGCGACATGGTCGCTGAAGGCCGCATCGCTCTTGGTGATCACCAGGTGGGGGCGAATGCCCATGATGCGCTGCCTGAGATCGGTTTCGAAACCGGCCATCACGGCGATCACGACAATCAGCGCCATCACGCCCACACTGACCCCGGCAATGGACAACAGGGTGATCAGCGAGATGAAAGCCCGCTTCCTGCGCGTTCTCAGATAACGCCCCGAAACAAAGGTTATAAATGACATGCGTTGACCGCTGCCGCCTGCGGCGGCTGTTTTCCTGCCAGGGCCCTTGGCGGCAGGTGCTGCAAAAGGTCTGATTATCCGTTTTTCGAAACCACCGCCCGGGGCTTCATGTGGGGAAAAAGGATCACTTCGCGAATGGACGGTGCATCGGTCAGCACCATCACCAGTCGGTCGATTCCAATCCCTTGCCCGGCTGTGGGCGGCATGCCGTACTCCAGCGCTTCGATATAGTC
This sequence comes from Desulfosarcina sp., assembly GCA_046484885.1. Lineage (GTDB taxonomy): Bacteria > Desulfobacterota > Desulfobacteria > Desulfobacterales > Desulfosarcinaceae > Desulfosarcina. The sequence continues at coordinate 73,094 of JAWOIA010000113.1, forward strand.
GTCATCCATCAAGTGGGCTTCTTCATTACCGGCTTTTCGGTCTTCCACCTGCTGCAAAAATCGGGTCCGCTGATCTTCCGGGTCGTTGAGTTCGGAGAAACCGTTGGCGATCTCCTTTCCGGCGATGAACAGTTCGAACCGTTCCGTCAGTTCCGGATCGGTGTCGCTTCTTCTGGAGAGCGGGGAGACTTCGGCGGGGTATCCGGTTATAAAGGTGGGCTGAATCAGCTTAGGTTCAACCAGGGCATCGAACAGTTTGGTGATGACTTTCCCCAGACGGCCGGTTTTCGTCAGGGGTATACCCTGTGAGGCGGCAAACTCAATCAATCGCCCTTTGTCGCCCAGCAACGCCGGATCAAGGCCGCCGATGGTTTGCAGGGCGTCGAACAGGCTAATCCGTTGCCAGGGGCCTCCCAGTTCAATGCGGTTGCCCTGATAGGTGATGGCGGTGCTACCGGTGACGGTTTCGGCAATTTGGGCAAACATCGCTTCGGTGAGGCGCATCAGATCTTCATGGGTGGCGTAGGCCTGGTAAAACTCCACCATGGTGAATTCCGGGTTGTGCTGGGTCGAGACGCCCTCGTTTCTGAAATTGCGGTTGATTTCAAAAACCCGTTCAAACCCACCCACCACGAGGCGCTTGAGATAAAGCTCCGGAGCGATCCGCAGGTAAAGGTCCATGTTCAGGGCCTGGTGGTGGGTCTTGAAGGGGGTGGCTTCGGCGCCGCCCGGGATCGGCTGCATCATGGGGGTTTCGACTTCCAGGAAATCACGTTCCAGGAAAAAAGATCGCATGGCCTGGATAATTCGGCTGCGCTGGGTAAAGATGTGTTGAACCTCCGGGTTCATGATCAGGTCTAGATAGCGCTGGCGGTAACGCTTTTCAGGGTCTTTCAGGCCATGGAATTTTTCAGGCAGCGGACGGGTGGATTTGCAGATCAGCTCGATCGCCGTCGCCAGAAGGGTCCATTCGCCGGTTTTGGTGCGAAAAAGAGATCCGGTCAGGCCGACAAAATCGCCCACATCCAGGCGTTTGAAGCGGTCATAGGCCCGATCCCCCACCTTGTCTTGACGCACGTACGCCTGCATCAGGCCGGTTCGATCCTTGAAGCGGATAAAGGCCGATTTCCCGAAACGGTTGATGGCCATCATCCGGCCGGCAACGGTGAAAACGCTGGGATCCGAATCCTGGTCACCCGACAGGTGTTGAAGGCGATCGCCGATATCTCGGATGGTGTGGCTGACGCTGAAAGCATTTGGGAACAAGGGTATGCCGTCTGCCTTCAGACTGTCGGCCTTCTGCTTGCGCTTGCTGATCAGATCGCTGGCTGCTTGCATGCTGACTCCGCTGGTTGGTGACGCCCGAACCCTCCCTCTTGTTAAACGACTGCCCAAGCGTCTATGGCTGGAAGGTGAGCGCGTCGCCGACCGTCAGCCGATAAATGATAAACCACTCCTGCTATCCCATTTGGTGGGTGGTGTCAAGGATTGCTGATGGTCGCCAGGGCCTCTTGCGGCTTGACAGGTGGTTGTTTTGCTGTAGTTTCGATATCGATGGAAGTGTAAGGGGTCGACTTTTTACGCGGCTGGTAAAATTATCCTTAACTCATCAACCCGGAGGTCGCCGATGCGGATCGAAAAGGACGCCATGGGGGAGAAGCGGGTTCCAGACAACGTCTGGTATGGCATTCACACCTGTCGTTCCCTGGACAATTTCAATCTATCCGGCGAAGCGATGCCTCTTGCGATCATCCATGCCGTGGTGCGGTTAAAGCATGCCTGCGCTGTGGCCAACGAGGCGCTCGGGCTTCTGGCTGCCGATCGCTCCCGGGCCATTCGCAAGGCCTGTACAGCGATTCTGACCGGCGTCCATGATGACCAGTTTCCCATAGATGTCTTCCAGGCTGGTTCCGGAACCTCCAGCCAGATGAATGTCAACGAGGTGATCGCCAACCTGGGGGCCGTGGAAATGGGCGGGCGTCCCGGGGATCGAGAACGGGTCCACCCCAACGATCACGTCAATATGGGCCAGTCCACCAACAATGTTTTCCCATCGGCCATCCGCCTGGCCGGTTTTGACTTGAACCGGCGCCTGGAGGGGGTGCTCGATCGGCTGATTGCATCGCTGCGCGCCAAGGCCGACCAATTTGCCGACGTGCCCAAGAGCGGCCGCACCCATCTTCAGGATGCTGTGCCCATAACCCTGGGCCAGGAGTTCGGCGCGTACGCCCATGCCCTGGAGAAGGCCAGGCGGCGCCTGGCCGCAGCCGCCGAGAACCTGCGCGAACTTGGCATCGGGGGCAACGCGGTCGGCACCGGAATCAACACCAAACCGGCTTTTCGCGCCTATATTGTCCAGGCCCTCAACGAGGCCAGCGGGTTGACGTTCAAGCCGGCCGAAAATGGCATCGAGATCACCCAGTTCATGACGGATATGGGCCAGGTCTCGGCGGCCCTGCGGTTGCTGGCGTTGGACATTCTAAAAATTACCAACGACTTAAGATTGCTGGCCTCAGGACCCCATACCGGGATCGCTGAAATTCGACTGCCGGCCGTGGAACCGGGCTCTTCGATCATGCCCGGCAAGATCAACCCCAGTATCTGCGAAGCCGCCAACATGGCCTGCATCCAGGTGGTGGGCTATGACGCCGCTCTGGCCATGGCCTGCGGTCTTGGCCAATTGGAGTTGAACACCCACATGCCACTCATCGGCGCCAACCTGGTCAAATCCTTCATGCTCATGATTCGGACCGGCAGCATGCTGGATGAAAAGTGCATCGTCGGGATCGAAGCGGACCGGGAGGCCTGTCGGCGCTACTTTGAAACCAGTGCCGGTCTGGCTACCATCCTGAACCCGGCATTGGGTTATGACCGGGTATCCGCACTGGTCAAAGAAGGGCTGGAGAGCGGAAAAACGATGCGCACGCTGGTGCTGGAGAAGCAACTGATGGCTCCGCTGGAGTTGGACCGGTTGCTGGCGGGCGCTTTCGGGCCGAACCGCTGAGCGGCGGGCTACGGGTCATACTCGACGATGGCCAGGTTTCGTTCCAGCATGGGGCCGGAGAGGAGATCTTCCATGGCGCGGCGGTAGTGGCTCGGATCGATTTTCGGAATCAGCGCTTGACGACGGATGGCGGCCAAAACGACCATGTTCTGCATGCGGATGTCGGGCAGATCATCCTGGAAGACCGCCGTCACTGCAATCCCCCGTTTCTGACACGCGACCCGGATGTCATCTGTGCTGACTTCGGGGGCCTGATCCAGTCGGACCGGGAGTGGCTGCCACACGGTGTCGTAGTAAATCAAAGACCCCCGATCCTTCAGCATCGTCGCCGCTGCCCGCAGCGCTTCATGCCGCTCGAGTGCGATCGCCAGGTCGGCCTGTCCGCCGGGAATCAGCGGCGAGGCAACGGTATCTCCGATGCGGATCTGTGACACCACAATGCCGCCGCGCTGGGCCAGCCCGTGGGTGTCGACGCTTTTGACCCGATGGCCGCCGTGGTCGGCTGCCCGCAGGATGATCTCACTGATCAGACCGATACCTTGGCCGCCCACACCGGTCAGGTGGATGTTGAAGGCTTTCATGGGGCACCTCCGGATCCCTTTTTTCCGGGCAGAGTGATGGCCCGGGCAGGGCAGGTCTGGATGCAGGAACCGTCGCCGATGCACAGGTCGGTGTTGATGGTAATGCTGCCGGCTGCGTTTCGGGTGAAGGTGGGGCAACCGAAGGCTTCAATGCAGGCGTGAATCCGCCGGCAAACGGTCTGGTCGAGCAGGACCTGCTTCGGCTGAAAACCAGCTTTCCTTCTCTGCTCGCGGGTAAATTGGAGCATGCAGGGGTGGCGGGCGATCACCACGCTGAAGTCGTCGATGGCGACCGCCTCGGCCATCAATTCGGTCAGTTTTGCCTGTTGATAGGTGTCCACCTCGAAGATGTGTTTGATGCCCAACCCCTCCAGCAACTGCCGTACGGGAATGCGATCGGTCGGTGTGTTGAAGTTTTTTCGGCAGGCCGGGTGGTCCTGGTGGCCGGTCATGGCCGTTGTGCCGTTTTCCATCAGAACCAGGGTGATGGGGTGGCGGTTGAAAATGGCGTTGATGATGCCGGGCAAGGCGGCATGGAAAAAGGTGGAATCGCCCATGAAGGCCACTACCTGGCGGCTGGTGTTGAACAGGCGCAGGCCGCTGCCCATGGCCGTCGATGCTCCCATGCACATCAGCAGTTGACCCATTTCGTAGGGGGGTAGAAACCCCAGGGTGTGGCAGCCGATGTCCCCCACGGTGATGGCGCCGGGGGCCAAGGCCTGCTTGATGGCGTGAAAAGCGCTGCGGTGGCCGCATCCTGGGCACATCTGCGGTGGACGGGCGGGTGCCGGGTCCCTGGTTGTCGGCGGTGACGGTGCTATCAGGTCCGGCCAAACCGCCGACAACACCCGGCGCACCTGGTCGGGAGTGTATTCGCCGATCCAATCCTCGATGCCGGTTTTGCCGATGATCGTAAGCGGCAGCCGCTGGTCGAAGGCCATGGCCTTGATCTGATTTTCGAGCACATCGTCCAACTCTTCGAGAATCTTAACCTCCCGGTGCCCGGAGAGAAAGCCAAGGATGGTTTCCCGCGGAAGGGGGTGTACGTAGGCCAGCTTCAGGATATCGGGCAGGACCGCCGCACCGTTTAGGGCCTCCAACAGCGAAAGGAAGGGCAACCCCATGGTGATGACACCCCGGGCGGGGTTGCCGTTGTCGACCAAGCGGTTGAGCGCGCTGGTCTCTGTGTGTCGGCGCACCAGTTCCAGCCTGGCCAGTGCCGTTCGTTTCTGTTCGATGGCCAGGGCGGTGATTGGCACATAGGGGCCATTGGCGGGGTCAAATCGAGGGGTGTCGTCCCGCCGGCCCGGGTTCCATGCCCCGAAGGCCACTTTCTCCTTGGCGTGACAGACATGGGTCGTGAGGCGCACAATCACCGGCATGCGATGCTGACGGGAGAGTTGGGCCGCTTCGAGGTAGAATCGGTAGGCCTCGGTCGGGTCGGCCGGTTCAAGCACCGGCGTGTAGCTCATCCGGGCGTAATGGCGGTTGTCCTGCTCGTTTTGGGAAGAGTTGGCGCCGGGGTCGTCTCCAAGGACCACGACCATGCCTCCGATGATGTTCATCAGGCTGAGTTGGACAAATGTATCCGCGGCCACATTGAGGCCGACACTTTTAAAGAACACCGTCGACAGGTGCCCGTTCAGTGCGGCCCCATAGGCCAGTTCGGTGGCCACCTTTTCGTTGGTCGAGAATTCAAAGTAAAACGGTCGTTTATCTATGGGGATCGCACGGATCGCCGTGGCGATTTCCGGAGTGGGGGATCCTGGATAGGAACTGACCACCCGGGTACCGGCCTCTACCATGGCTCGCACGATGGCTGTGTTGCCCATGACAATCTCCGAAAAAGCCTGGCGCCTGAGCAGCATCTCCCCCATCTCTTTCATGACATCCCTCCTGTCGCCGGCGGCTGTCCGGCGCCGGTTCGGTAGTGGCGATCCCAGTCTGGCCGGCAGGGGAGGCGATCACGAATCGCCGTCATCCACCCGGGAGCTCACAACCCTGGTAAACGCCAGTCTATGATCCATAGTCCGACTTGTCAAACGGTGGCGCTCGCGAACCATTCCACCTCCAGCGTTTGACCCACCGACCGGGCGGGGTGAGGCCCCCGGCCGCTGGTTTAGGCCGCGTCCGGTCCATTTTGGGCTTGACAGCGCAGGGCTGGGTCTCTATCATCATTCTAATTAAATAGCAGTAGGTTACATGTTTTGGTGATTGCAGTGCCGGTTATGGGGAGGGGCGAATGCAAGAAAAGGTCGGCGCACACGTGATCGTCTACGGGCGGGTCCAGGGGGTCTTTTTCAGGGCTCAAACCCAGCGCACGGCGGCGTTGTACGGCGTCAGCGGTTGGGTTCGCAACAAAAGCGACGGGTCCGTCGAACTGTTGGCCGAAGGGTCCAAACCCGATGTGGTCGCCCTGGTGGGTTGGTGTAAAAAAGGCCCCCCCGCCGCACGCGTGGAACGCGTCGATATTACCTGGCAGAGTTATGGGGGCGGCTTTGACACCTTTGACGTCAGGCCCTAGGGGGGGGTGGGGCGCAGCCCAGACTGCGGGCCGATACCGCCCATGATTCCGTCACCAACAGACGGTTAAGGTCGACCGACCACGTTTTGCCGGAGATGTTCGATGACAACCATCACCGCGTTGCAAAAAGCCGAAAAATTTGAAATCGAGATGTACCAGGAGCCCAAGGATGTCGGCTCACTGTGCAAAACTCACGTTGCATTCACCGGTTCGCCCTTGAAACACCCCATGGACGCGACCCAGGTCATCGTGGTGCCCGACCCCTACAACAGCAGCAGCCCATACCTGGAATTCAGCAAAGCGGATATCACCCATGTCGAACGGCTGGCCAATATCGTCAACTTGCAAGGGGAGACGGTCTCCATCGCCCGAGTCTGGGTCAGAAAAGGGAGCCTGGCCATTCAGTGCACGCCCTTCCGGGTCACTTCGCTTTAATGGCACCAGGGCGCTTCCCGGCCGCTGGCGGCGTTTTGTCGGCCGGGCGCATGCGCCGGGGGTTGATCAGTCTGCGGTTGGCTCTCGATCAATTTTTTGGGAGGGCTTGGTGGTTTCTTGGGCCTCCCCGAAGTCCATCACAATCGTCACGTCGCTGCCCCCCGAAACGCTGGATGTGGCGCTGGGGTAGCGGTTTTTGAACACATGCAGCATGGCCGCGTTTTCACGCAGCACCGTGGCCATGAACCCAGTGAACCCATTCTCTTTCGCGATGCGTTCCATGGTTGCCAGCAGGTGCGAGGCAATCCCCATTCCCTGAAAGTCCTCACGCACCACAAAAGCCACCTCGGCCCGGGTCTCACTCTCTTCGGCATAGGAGCCGATGGCCACAATCTCTTGGTGGCCGCCGATTCGCACCAGCCCGATCATGGACATGTTCTTGCGGTAGTCGACGCTGGCCCACTGCTGTTGAACCACCTCGTGGGAAAAGAGCTTCATTTTGTAGAAAAACCGGAAATAGATGGTCTCCTCCCGCAGCGAATAGAAGAAGTTGCGGTAAGCAAACTCGTCGGATGGCAGCAATGGTCGGAAATCCACCCGTTTGCCGTTTTTGAGGGTCAGGCTGTTTTTGTAGCCCTCGATGAAAATCAGATCGTCCTGGGAGGGCGGCAGCTGATCGGAGAAGATGTAGTGGCGGGCCTTGGCCACGTCGATGATCTCTTCACGGAACTTGGGGTGGGCGATCTGGGCCAGTTCCATGACCCGTTGGTAAATGCTCTTGCCGGAAAGCTCGGCAATCCCGTATTCGGTGACCACGAAGTTGACGTCGCCACGGGTGGTGGCAACCCCGGCGCCCTCACTCAAGGAGGGCACGATTCGTGAAACCGTGCCGTTTTGGGCCGTGGAGGGGAGGGCGATGACCGAAAAGCCTCCCTTGGACATGGCGCTGCCGCGTATAAAGTCGACCTGGTCGCCGATGCCGCTGTAAAACAAGTGGCCCATGGAATCGGAGCAGACCTGGCCGGTAAGATCCACCTCCAAGGCGGAACTGATGGAGATCAGGTTGTCGTTGCGGGCGATGACGGTGGGATCGTTGACGAACTCCGACGAACGGAAATAAAACATGGGGTTGTTGTCCACGTAGCGGTAAAGTTTTTCCGACCCGATGCACAAAGAGGCCACCACCCGGCCGGGGAGCAGGGTTTTCTTGCGGTTGGTGATTACCCGTTTATCGAAGAGCGGCAAAAAACCGTCGGTGATCAGCTGAGTATGCAGGCCCAGGTCCTGTTTGTCGCTCAAGTGCTCGAGAATGGCGTAGGGCAGGTGGCCGAAACCGATTTGAAGGGTGGCCCCGTCGTCGACCAGTTGATTGACATAAAAGCCGATGCGGGCGGCCGTTTCGGTGTCCTTGATGCTGGGCAGGGCCTCGACCAGCGGCTCTTCGTAGAGAACCAGGTAATCGATATCGTCAACGTGCACAAAGCTGTCGCCCCAGGTGCGCGGCATACGGGGGTTGACCTGGGCGATGACCATTTTGGCGTTTTGCATACCGGCGAGCGTGATGTCGATGGAGACCCCCAGGCTGCAGTAGCCGAAGCGGTCCGGTGGACTGACTTGAATCAGCGCCACATCCAGGCCGATGCGGCGATTGGCAAAAAAACGGGGGATCTGGGAGAGGTAGGTCGGGATGTAATCGATTTTACCTTCGAAGGCGGCCTTGCGCATCGAGCGGCTGATGAAAAACAGCTTCAGTGAAAACCGTTTCAGAAACTGGGGATCCTCCACATACTTGGCAAAGGTCCAGGAGAGCATCTGGTAGACCATGATGTCCTGCATGGCCATATTCTCCACCATGGTCCGGATCAGGTGCTGGGGTTCACCGCAGGCCGTGCCGATGAAAACCCGGCTGCCGTTCTTGATTTTGGATATGGCGGTTTCTGCATCCACCACTTTCTCCGGACATGCCGTTTTTAAATCCATCCTCAGCCTCCCTGCCATGGGTGGGTGCGCGCCCGGGGGGGGGGTGAGTCCGGGCGGTGATTGCTTTATGGACAATAAAGGTTCGCCGATGCGGCCACCGGCGGCCGGGTCGGGCAAAACGGGGCCATTTCACCGTAAATACCAGTGATAGTCAAGCCCCGTTCGACAATAACAACAGCTCCCCATTCGGTTCGACGGCCTGGATTGACAAAAGAGTTGACAGAAAACCACTCGCTGCGTAGTTGTTGGCTCTGAAAGTCGACCGGTGGGCAACTCATGAAACGTCCCACGCGGCCAATCCTTTGGTTGTTGGCCGGTTCATCAACCCGTAAAAGACAGGCCCGGGCAATGAAAGTGATCCAATACACTCAGGAAACCGCAACCCGGATCGATAACGATCAGGCCAAAGGGGTAACGGGACGCGTGGTTATCGGCAAAGCCGACGGTGCTGCGAATTTCTGCATGCGCGTGTTCGAACTGGATCGGGGCGGCTGCTCGCCCCAGCACGCCCACGCGTGGGAGCATGAAATTTTTTTTCACGCCGGCCAGGGCGAGATCTACCAAGATGGGCGTTGGGTGTCCGTCCAGAGCGGCAGCGTGGCCTTTATCCCCGGCAATGAGGTCCACCGGATCCGCAATACCGGTGATGCCCCCTTGACGTTCGTCTGCCTGGTGCCGGCGGGAGCGCCGGAGATGTAGCATGTCCTCTCTTTATCGAAACCCGTTGCCCACGGTGGACATTATCATCGAGATCGGCGCCGGCATCGTGCTGATTGAACGCAGGAACCCACCCTTTGGCTGGGCCCTGCCCGGTGGCTTCCTGGATTGGGGCGAATCGGTGGAGGCCTGCGCCGTGCGTGAGGCCGCCGAGGAAACCAGCCTGGTGGTGCGGCTCAAGGAACTCTTCTACGTCTATTCGCAGCCCGACCGTGACCCGAGGCACCACACCGTCACGACGGTGTTCATCGCAGCGGCGGACGGCAGTCCCGTTGCGGCGGACGATGCCAAGCGGGCAGGGGTTTTTGCCCCTGACCGTTTGCCCCGTCCCCTGGCATTCGACCACGGGCGGATCCTGGAAGACTATTTCCGCTATCGGGATGGTGCCGCTCGGCAGACCATCTTCGAGCCCTATTTGCGACACCCCGGCCATAATTGATCGTTTCGGATAACTGGACCGCTAATGGTCGGGTTGAACGGGCAGCGAACCAGCCTGGGTCGCGGCCGAATAGGCTGGGGAGATTAAAAAGTGTCCATCCAGAAACGAGGAATTTTGGTCGAGATCAAGGCATGCGAAAAATTTTACCACAGGCATATAGGTGATATTCCGAGGATAAAATTTTGAGCCTAACGCAGACGTCGGGCGAAATATCCGTTTATGGATGGACACTAAGAAGCAGGCCTGTAATCATCATCAACCGCAACAGGTTTAACCGCAATGATAACCTTGCTGGATTATGGGGCGGGAAATGTCCGCAGCGTCATCAACGCCATCGAAAAACTCGGTGAGCGGGTAACCGTCGCCGCAACGGCGCAGGATATTATCAGTGCCGAAAAACTGCTCTTTCCCGGTGTGGGCTGCTTTGGCAGCATGATGCGCACCCTGAGAGGGAACGGTTTCGTGGCACCGCTGCTGAGTTATCTGGGATCGGGCCGCCCCTTTTTGGGGATCTGCCTGGGGATGCAGGTCTTGTTCGAGGGCAGCGAAGAGGCACCGGGTGAAGCGGGCCTGGGCATCCTGCCTGGCCGGGTTCAGCGTTTCAAGACCGACCTGGCCGTGCCTCACATCGGCTGGAACGGGGTTCGCGTTCACCAGCCCACCGACTTGTTTTCCGGCCTGGCGGGCGATGAGAAATTCTATTTCGTGCACGCCTATCACGCTGTGTCCGATGATCCGGCGGTGGTGCTCACCACGACCGATTACGGCTACCCCTTTGTCAGCGCGGTCCAAAAGGGTCCCATTCAGGGCACCCAGTTCCACCCTGAAAAAAGCGGCTCGGTTGGCTTGAGCGTGCTGGAAAACTTTATCCACCAGGACCGCCGGGCCTCGATCCCCCCGCAAAACCCCACCCAAACCCGTTTGGCCAAACGCATCATCGCCTGTCTGGACGTTCGCAGCAACGACCGGGGCGATTTGGTGGTGACCAAGGGCGACCAATACGATGTCAGGGAAGCTGGCCGGGTGCGCAACCTGGGCAAACCGGTAGAGCTGGCAGGGCGCTATTTTGCGGAAGGGGCCGACGAGGTGACGTTTCTTAATATCACCGGCTTCAGGGATTTCCCCCTTGAAGACCTACCCATGATCCAGGTGCTCAGGCAGACCTCTCGAAACGTCTTCGTGCCGCTGACCATCGGCGGCGGTATTCGGGACTTTACCGACCGCAACGGGCGCACCTACACAGCCCTTGAGGTGGCGGCCGAGTACTTCCGTTCCGGAGCGGACAAGGTCTCCATCGGCAGCGACGCGGTGTATGTTGCTGAGGCCTACCTCAGGACTGGCCGAAAAACCGGCCGCAGTGCAATCGAACAGATCGCCGAGGTTTACGGCAATCAGGCGGTGGTGATTTCCATCGATCCCCGGCGCGTGTATGTCGATTCACCGGACCAGACGGTGCACCCGACTGTCGCAACCGAAACTCCCGATGCCGAAGGCCGTCGCTATTGCTGGTTTCAGTGCACCGTCAAAGGCGGGCGGGAGGGACGCGAACTGGACGCAGTGACGCTGGCCCGGGTGTGCCAAGAGTTGGGGGCAGGCGAGATTCTGCTCAACTGCATCGATCGCGACGGCACCAACAGCGGTTTTGACATCGAGTTGATCAGGGCCGTCAAAGCGGCGGTCTCCATACCGGTGATTGCCTCCAGCGGCGCCGGATGCGCTGGTCACTTCGCCGAGGTTTTTCAGCAGACCGGTGTCGAATCGGCTCTGGCCGCGGGCATCTTTCACCGCGGTGTCGTGTCCATCGCCGCTGTCAAGTCGCACCTGAACGGCATAGTCGAGGTCAGGCGCTAAACTTCTGGCGGTGGCGGTTCTGGTATTGGGGCGGGCACGCCGGCTCGTGGTTGGCGTCGGGCAAGATGGGATAGCCTAGACCGGGTCATCCTGAGCGAAGCCTTACAGGGGAGCGGCCTGGTTCAGCCTCTCCACTGCCTGGGTGTTTCCGATGACAATCAGCTGATCCCCGGCTGCGAGGCGTTCGCTGGGGGCCGGTGAGGTGATTTTTTTCTTGTCCCGGCGGATGCCGACCACGGTGACGCCGTGCTTCTGGCGGAAGCGAACCTCGGCCAGGGTCTGGCCGGCCATGGGGGATTCGTCGCCGATGCGTATCTCGGCGGCGACGAAACGGTCGGTTCTTTCGGGGTCATCGGTTTTTTGAGATTGGTGAAGCAATGTCTCGGCCCGGCGCAGCTCTTCGGCGGGTCCCATAATCACCAACCGGTCGCCGGGGTAGATGCGGTAATCGGGTTTCAGGTCGTACTGGACCCGCCCGGCCCGGCTCACCGCCAGAATCGAGACCCCGGTCTCGGAGCGCAGGGGGATGTCGCGAAGGGGCTCGCCGGCGAAGGCCGAACCGGTCCGCACGCGCACTTCGCCAAAGGCGATGGGCCAATCCACGGCTTCGGGCAATACATCCATGGCGTGGGTCAGGGCGTCAGCGGCTTGCTCGGCGGCGTCGGTATAGGGCCGGAAGGTGACATGGGCCCCCGCTTTATCGAACTTCTCGGCATCTTCCTCGGTGCCGGCCGTCAATGCGACCTTGCCGGGATAGGCCCTCTGTTGAAGGCGTCGCAGCAGTGCCAGACTGAGTTCCGTGGACCGGATGCTGCTTACCACCCAGCGCGCCTGGGTGATCGGCAGCTGTTCGTAAATCTCCGGGTCCAAAATATCCGCATAGAGCACCGAAACTCCCCGATTGCGCCACTTTTCGAGCGCGTTGGGGTCGAAGTCCACGCCGATTAGTGTCTTGCGGCGTCCCAGCAGGTAATCGGCCAGACTGCTGCCGTAATTGCCCAGGCCGATCAGGATCACGTCTATTGTCGGCAGGGCCTGCAGGGAGTCGACGGCCGTCTCCCGATACGGGTTGCGCCGTTCGAACAGTTTCAACGGGCCAGCCAACAACTGGTAAAGCGGTCCGGAGTAGAGGATCATATAGGTCGAGGCGAAAATGGTGGCTACCCCCACCAGGGTGATCAACCCCATGGTTTCGGCTGTGATGTGGCCGATGCTCATCCCCAGGGCGGCCACAATAAGGGAGAATTCGCTGATCTGAGCGACGGTCAATCCCGCCAGGAATCCGGTGCGGCGGCGATAACCCATAAAGCCCATGATCACCAGCACGATCAACGGGTTGCCGATCAGCACGAACAGGGAGAACCAGATGGCCGGCCCAACTTGGGCGCTCACGGTCGTCCAGTCTAAGCGCGCACCCAGATCGATGAAGAAAAAGAGCAGCAGAAAATCGCGCAGAGTCGTCAAGCGCGAGCCGATGGTGTCGCGGAAGCCAGTGGAGGCCAGCGAAATGCCGGCCAGGAAGGCGCCCACCTCTTTGCTGAACCCCAGCAGGTCACTGCCGGCTCCGAGACACACGGCCCAGGCGATGGCAAAAAGGGTCAGGATCTCCTGGGAGTGGGCCAGTCGGCGAGTTAGCCCCGGCAGCACAAATTTCATCAGCAACGCCACCGCTGCCAGCAGGGCCAGGCCTTTGAAGACGATGAACAAGGAGGACCACAAGACCGAACCCGCTTCCGTCGCTTGTGCGCCGAAGGTGGTCAACAGCACCAGGGCAAGGATGGCGGCGATGTCCTGGACGATGAGAAACCCCACGGCGATTTGGCCATGCAGAGAGTCGATTTCCTTTTTGTCCGACAACAGCTTGACGATGATGATGGTGCTGGAAAAGGTGAGGGCCACCGCCACGTAGGCGGCGTTGATCAGGTCAAGACCCAGGGCCAGGGCCAGGCCGAAGCCGACGGCGCAAGTAAAGACGATCTGACCCAACCCGGTGGCCAGGGCCACCGGACCGGTGGTGCGGATAAGGTTCAGATCGAGTTTGAGGCCGACGATGAACAGCAGCAGTGCGATGCCGATGTGAGCCAGCAGGTCGATCTCCTCGTAGCTGCTGATGATACCCAGCAGGGCCGGACCGGCCAATATCCCCGCTGCCAGAAACATGATGATCAGGGGTTGGCGCAGCTTCTGGCCCACCAGGCCCAATACGGTGGCCAGGCTCAATATGGCGGCGATTTCAAGAAAGGTATTGGCAAGCGGCATGGGCGCTCCAGACGGTAACCAAATCCATCAAAGTGAAACCAGGGGGCTTCTGGTGCCGTGATCTCTATCACCATACGTATTAGTATGTAATGGGGCCGTTTGGGTCGTTGACGGTTGATGGTGGAAAATTATTGCAACCGATCAAGTTGCGCTAGGGCCCGGTTTGAAAGCTTCCTTGCGGATTTCATATTTGCGCATCAGGCTGTTCAGTTGGCGTGAGCTGATTCCCGCCTCGGCCGCCGAGGTGTTGATGCGGCCGTGGTTGCGTGCCAACAGACCCTTGACGTACTGCCGCTCAAAATCCTCCAGAGCCTGCCTGCGCGCCTCGGCCAGGGGCAGACGCGGGTTGAAGGGCATTATAGGGGTGCTGTTCAACCACTCGAACAGTTCGGACGGGAAACTGTCGGGTGTCAGACAATTGCTGTTTTCCAGAATGTAGGCCCGTTCGAGAAGGTTTTCCAATTCGCGCACATTTCCGGGCCAATCGTAGCGCGCCAGCCCCTCGGTCACCTGCGGATGCACCGTGTGGATGGCCTTTTGAAACTCCCGGTTCAGCCGCTTTAGAAAAAGTTCGATCAAATGTGGTATATCCTCGGCGCGTTGGCGCAGGGAGGGGATTTCGATGGGAAAGACGTTGAGGCGGTAGAACAGGTCCATGCGAAACAGCCCGGCGGCACTCAGCTGCTTGAGGTCGGCGTTGGTGGCCGCGATGACCCGGGCATTGGTGTGAAGGGTCTCCTCGCCGCCAACGCGGCTGAAGGTCCCGTCCTGCAGCACCTGTAACAGCTTGATCTGGGCTGGAGGGGTCAAGGTGCCGATCTCATCCAAAAAAATGGTGCCACCGTTGGCGATTTCGAATTTTCCCAGTTTTTTGCGCAGCGCACCGGTAAAAGACCCTTTCTCATGGCCGAAAAGTTCGCTTTCCAGCAAGGTGTCTGGGATAGCGCCGCAATGGACGCTGATGAATTGAGCCTGCTGGCGGTTGCTGTGCTGGTGCACCAGCTTGGCCATCACCCCCTTGCCGGTGCCGGTTTCACCGACCAGCAGCACCGTGGTCGAGGTGGAGGCGACCGATCGGATTTTTTTGAACACCGCGAGCATGGATGCGCTCCTGGTTTGAACGACCTCCAGGGCCTCCGTTTTCCAGAACTGGTCGCGCAGGTAATCCAGTTCCGATTGGCGCAAAATGGATTTGGCAATGGATTCGGTAACCAGCTTCACCTCGTCATGGGAGATGGGATAGCCGATGTAATCACGGGCGCCCGCTTTGACCCACGTCACGGCGGCGCGTATTTGTGACGGTGGCGCCATGACCACCACCTCGATGCTCGGATAACGGTGCTGAAAGGCTCGAACCGCGGAGCCCGACCCATTGGCCGCAGCGTAAGCCGACAACAGATCCAGATCGACAAACACCAATTCGTAACGCGCGCTGTCCAGAATCTGAAGGGCGGCCGGCACATCACCGGTGGCGCAGAAGCGAAACGCTGCGCCCAAGGCGTTGTGGATGGCTTGAATGTCATCTGCAACGGCGCTGATCACCATGGCCGAACGCATGGCATTCCTCCTGAAGTTGTCGGCTCGCCCCGGTTTGTCGGAAGCAATACTTCCTGTTTATGCCAATTTCGGAATCCAGCCTTCTTGAAATTTTAAATAAAAAATTTTGGCGGGTGGTTGTCAGGACTCATCAACCGGCCAACCCGGTGGCTTGAATTGGGCCGCCCGGGCCGACCCGCCCCTTCCTTTGGTCGATGGCATCCGGTCCGTAACAGCCGTTGTCGCGGCCGATGGGAATGTTGGCATCGCAATTGCCTTATCTGCAGGACCATCAACCAAGAGGTGTCGCAATGGAATGGAAATTCTGGAACCGCAAAAAAGCCGGCCCAGGCACCGGCGATCCACCCAAAAAGAAACTGCCCAGACCGAAAGAACTGCTTCAGCCGATTGGTCAACACCTGGTGACCGTCGAGAAGCTGGATCCGGATCTGGCGTGGTCCCTTTTTTGTGTTCTGCGCCCCCATGCCGACAATAAAGCGGTGTCGGACGTCAGGGTGTTCAACCCCGGCCAGGCCAGTGTGCACGGCGTTCATGTGGTTGACTATTCCAGCTTGGACAACCACCCCGAATTGATTTTGTACCACGGTTGGGTTGACAGTCACACCAACCGTTTCAAGCTCCAAAAGAGCGCTCCGGACCTGGCCGCCTGACCCTTTCCCGGGTGCCGGCACCGGAAGTCGAGCAAGGCTGAGACACAGCGCAGCCCCGTGCATCGCCAAAAAGCGCTCTTGAAGCACGATCCATTTTGACCCCATTATACTAACATTGATGCGCGGTCATCACAAGGGGGCGGCGTGGTTCCCGCCCCCTTGTTTTTTGCGCAAAGGTCTCACCTGCGCGCCGCAGTGATCCCATCTGCAACCCACCAGGGATCACCGGTGGGTTCGGCTGTGGACATAAGCCGCATGCTCGCCGATTATTTTGGTGCCTCGTTCTCCGTGGTCGCCCTTGGCCACGCTTTTACGCCGCCTATCCTGGCGCTTTGACCCCCACCCATGCCTCAGCGGTGTTGGTTTCATCAATTCAAGCGGTTCGGTCCCGAACCCATGGCTGGAATCAGCGCACGCGAATGCAACCGGATCAAAAAGTGTGTCATTTCGAGCCAATGCGTGGTACTTTTAACTAGTTTTTTGAGGCGGCTTTTGAAACAAAGGCAGGCAAGTGGTGGCCCTAACCGATCCTACACCCAGGAACCGCTACACGGGTTCGATTATCAAGGTGATGGCCGTTGTCGCGGCGGTCTTCGCCTTGGTAGTTGGCATGCAGCACATGGGCCTTCAAATACTGCTGCGAGATGTGTTGGCTTGGATAGCTGGTTTTGGCGCAATGGGTCTTCTGGTCTTTGTGGCGCTGTACATCGTTTGCTGTGTACTGCTGATTCCGGGCGCTTTCCTGACCTTGGGTGCCGGCGTGATTTTTGGGGTTGTGAATGGCACCTTTGCCGCCTCCATCGGGGCGACCCTGGGGGCAACCGTCGCCTTTCTATTGGGGCGCCACCTGACGCGGGACTGGGTGGTTAACCGCTTCGCGGGCAGCCAACGATTTCGCTCCGTCGATGCGGCCGTGGCCGATGAAGGCTGGAAAATCGTTTTCTTGGTACGATTGTCACCGGTTTTCCCTTTTGTTCTGATCAACTATGCCTTTGGTTTGACAACAGTTCGTCTCGGGCACTACTTTTGGGCCTCTTGGCTGGGCATGCTTCCAAGCACCGTGATGTACGTTTACCTCGGTTCGCTGGCCGGGGATTTGGCCAGCCTGGGTGCCGGCGGTCAAACCCGCACCCCGGGGGAATGGATTCTAACCGGCGTTGGGCTGCTGGCCACGATCGCCGTTACGGTTTTTGTAACGCGTCTGGCCAGGCGGGCACTGGCCGAACGCATCCGACCCAAAGGAGCGTGTTGATTTCGAAACCAGGAATGAGCGCTAACCGATTAACCGCCTGCAATCCCATTGCGGCTGGTGTAAAATGAAATCGATGCCGTGCATCCTGGCAGGCTTAATCCTTCTGACCAGCGTGCCCGTATGGGCTGGGGATGCCAATCCTTCGACCCAGGGTGTTTACTACGGCATCAGCGTTGAAAATGACCTGTTCGGCAACCAGGACCGGCACTATACAAGCGGGCTCAGACTTTCAACCCTGAGGGCTGAGGAGCGGCTGCCCGCGTTTTTCAGGCGCAATCTGAAAAGGATTCCGTTTTTCCTGGAGCATGGGAAAAAGCGTTTGGGCTTGCAGTTGGGACAGAGCATATTCACCCCCGATGAGATCACCCAGGAGAATCCGCCCGAAGATGAGCGCCCTTACGCCGGTTGGCTCTATACCACCATTGAGGTCAGTTCGGACACCGGCACCCGGCTGGACCAATTTCAGCTGACCCTGGGTGTGGTCGGACCACTCTCCCTGGCCGAACAATCCCAAAAATCGGTTCACAATCTGTTCAATGGGGTGGAGCCCAAAGGCTGGGACACCCAACTCAAGAATGAGCCCGGCCTGATTCTCTCTTATCAGCGCAAGTGGAAAGCGAAACCGGAGTTGCTCAAGTTGGCCGGGTTGGGCGTTGATTTTTCCCCCCACCTGGGCGGGTCGCTGGGCAATATATACACCAACCTGGCAGCGGGCGGGGTTTTCAGGGTTGGCCTTGATTTGCCCCAGGACTATGGCCCCCCCCTAATCAGCCCCAGCATGGCCGGAACCAACTTCTTCGTTCCCACCGACACCTTCGGGTGGTACCTGTTTGCCGGTGTTGAGGGCCGGGCCGTGGTTCGCAATATCTTTCTGGACGGCAACACCTTTAGAAGCAGTCACAGCGTGGACAAAAATTGGTTTGTGGGCGAATTGATGGGCGGGGTGGTGATCACCGTTAAGCATTACCGCCTGGCTTACACCCATGTGTTGAGAACCAAAGAGTTCAGCGGGCAGGTTGGAAACGACAGTTACGGTGCGGTAACCGTGACGGCCCGGTTTTAAGCTCGAGCAAACCCGCCGGCACGTCACAGCGTGATTTTCTGCGACATCCGGCCGGTATCCGCTAAAGGCGTCGGGTCCAGATATTTTTTGCGGATCAGCCGCCAGGCCACGACAAAGAAGGCGGTTAGGGGAATGGCCAGAATCATGCCTAAAATGCCGTTTAACGCCTTGCCCCAAAAGAAGATGGCGATGATAATGGCCAGCGGGTGCAGGCCGGTTGAGCGGCCCATGATTCGCGGTGTAAGCAGGTAGCTTTCAATCAGCTGTACCAGGATGAAGATGCCCAACACCGTCAATAAAAGCATCAAACCACCATCTTCCTGCAAATAGGCCAGCGGCAGGACCGTAATTAGCCCCAGAATGCTGCCGAGGTAAGGGATGATGTTCAGCAGGCCAATGATCAACCCCAGAAAGGCCGCGAATTTGAGGCTGACCAAAGAGAAACCCAAAGCCAACAAAACACCCATGATCAGGCCGATCAGTATCTGACCCCGGAAAAAGGCAATCATGATGCGGGCGAATTCTTCAGCCAGAAACGTAATGTCCTCGCGGATCCGCTGGGGGACGAACGAGAGCTGATCTTTCAGGCTGTGGAGCGGGTTTTTGTCAGCCAGGAGGAAAAAGAACAGGTAGACCGGGATAATCACAAACCCGGCCACGATCGTGAACGTTCGGGTCAAGAACTCGCCCAGTTTGTTCAGGGTGGGCAGGGAGACCTGCATAATCTTTTGAATGTGCCCGGACAGGTTGATGAGGTGCTCCTGCAGGGCCTGCGGGTTGAGGTAGCTTCTAATCCAACCCTCGATTCCAGGGAAATAACGGGTCAGAAAATCAATCACCTGATCAAGCAGCGTCGGTAAATACTCCACAAAGGACCTAGCCTGGGCAAAAATCAACGGTAGAATCAATGCGGCCAAGACCACGACCAAAACAAGTACGAGGCAGTAAAGCAGCAAGATGGCTCCGATGCGGCCGGTCTTCAGTTTTTTTTGACACCAAACGACCGTGGGCCTCAGTAAAAGGGCCAGGATTCCGGCCACGGCCAATGGCCAGAGGATATCGGAAAGGTAGCCCACCACCCAGCGCAGAAGCAGAAAAACCCCGAAGAAAAACGCCCCGATCAGGTTCAGGGCCAGAATAACCAGGGCGATACTGATCAAGCGCCGCTGCAACGGACTCATGAAATCTGGTCTATCGGTTTCCGGCATAGGGGATCACCTGCATCGTAGCGGATGATGGGGCCGCTGGGAGTCATCGGCCTTCATACACGCATCCAGGCCGGCCTGTAAAGTTTGAATCCACGAATTATTCTGGGAAACAGGTTAAAAATCGTGTAAAGTAACACCTGTTTGCTCGGTTGGAATCGATTTGCGAGCAGGCCGGGCAGGCCTGTGGAATCAACCATCAATGAAAAAAGGAGCGCAGCCATGAAAAGGAAACTCACATTCGGTTTGATTGTTTTGATTCTGTTCGGTTTTTCAGTGATGCCGGTGCAGGCCAAGACCACATGGATTGCCAATTCGGTCTGGCCTCCCAACAACCACCAGAGCATCGCCCTGGAATCCTTTGCAGCCACAGTTAAAGAACTGACCGGCGGTGAGCTGGAAATCATCGTCAACAGCGGCGGCGCACTGGGGTACAAAGGGCCTGAGCTGTTAAAGGTGGTACGGGACAACCTGGTGCCGGTCTCCGACATGCTGATCAGCGGCGTGGCCGGAGACGAGAGCCTGTTTCAAGTCACGACGGTGCCGTTTCTCTGTCGCGACTTCGATGAGTTGAAACAGCTGATCGATGTAGCCCGGCCCTATTTTGACCAGGCGGCCGAAAAGTGGAACCAGAAAATTCTCTATGTCTCCCCCTGGCCCGGCGCGGGGTTGTGGACCACCAAAAAAGTCGCTGTCATCGAGGAAATGCGGGGGTTGAAAACCCGCACCTATGACAAAAACGGCGCCTTGGTGGTGGAGGCAACCGGTGGCACCCCCTATGCCCTGCCGTTCAGTGAAGTCTACTCCTCCTTGGCCACCGGTCTGATCGATTCGGTGATTACCTCCACGCCCACGGCCGTGGATGCCAAGTTCTGGGAGGTGCTCAAGTTTTACCAGCCCCTGAACATTACCATCGCCACCAATATGGTGAACGTGAACTTAGCCGCTTTCAACCGTTTGGACGCCAAGACCCAGGAGGCGGTGCTCAAGGCCGCCAAGGAACTGGAGGATGAGTTGTGGGCCAACATCGCTGCCCTGGACAAGGAAAAGGAGAGCATCTCCAACCAGAACGGCATCGAGACCGTCCCTGTTTCCGGTGCGCTGATGGATGCATTGACCGAGGTGACCATGGGGATCCGCAACGACTATCTGGCCGAAGCCCCGGCCGAAGCCAAGGCCATCGTAGAGGCGTTCCTCAAACAGGTCGGCCGTTGATCGTCGCAATCGTTTCCCAACCCTGTTTTTCCGTTTTTTCCAGCCCTGCATGGCAGCCGCCACCTCGGCGGCCATGCGGGGCGGCATCGGTTGAAACCATCAACTGCGGCCCGGGGCGGGTCGTTCGCGGGGAAAACCATGAGTCGGTTCTTCAAAAGCGTCGTCAACGGCGTGGACAGAATCTCCGGACTGGGAGGTTTTCTGGCCGGGGTGATGATGTGCCTGGGGGTGGGGCTGATTGTCATCGAAATCGTCATGCGCACCCTATTCAGCAAAACGCTCTATGTGACGGAAGAGTACGCCGGGTATCTGATGGCCATGCTCACTTTTTGCGCTCTGGGATACACTTTGCGTGAGCGGGGGCATATCCGCATGACCTTCCTGCACAAGGTGATTGTCGGCCGGCCGCGAATCTACCTGGATATGGCCTGTTGCGTGATCGGGTTCTGCTTTTGCCTGACGTTGACCTACTTCACCACAGTCTTTTTCTGGGACTCGGTGGTCACCGGATCCCGGTCCATGCAAATTTCCCGCACGCTTTTAGCCATACCCCAGGCTTTTTTGCCCTTCGGTGCCCTGATCATCTCTCTGCAGTTTCTAGGCGAGTTTCTTAAAAGTGCCCTGGCCCTGCGCGGTGACACCCAAGGGGTTCGCATCATGCAAGAGGCCGGCGACCAGGGGCGTTAGCGTGGCGCTGATCCATTTGAGACAGGAGTGACATCGTGGACCTGGTGACCGTATCGACAACCCTGTTCATCCTGCTGGTCATTTTCCTCGGAGGCAGTGTCTGGATCGGCATCTCGCTTTTCCTGATCGGGTTCGGCGGTCTGATTCTGTTCACCGAAGTGCCCTTCGGCCTGGTGCTGAGCAACAGCGTCTGGAACAACACCAGTGGTTCGGCCATGCTGGCCCTGCCTATGTTCGTCTGGATGGGAGAGATCCTGTTTCGCAGTCGCATCTCCCAGAACCTGTTCAACGGCCTGGCGCCGTGGATGGACGCCATTCCGGGCCGACTGCTGCACGTGAATATCATCGCCTGCACCTTTTTCGCCGCAGTGAGCGGGTCCTCGGCGGCCACAACCGCCACGGTCGGCAAGATCACGGTGCCCGAGCTGCAGAGGCGGGGTTATAACGCCCGGCTCTCCATTGGTTCCCTGGCAGGGGCCGGCACCTTGGGTTTCCTCATCCCACCGAGCATGATGATGCTGGTGTATGGCATTATCGGCGATGTGAGCATCGGCAAGCTTTTCATCGCCGGGATCTTGCCGGGCGCATTGATCGCCCTGCTGTTCAGCGGGTACATTCTGCTGCGCAGCCTCTTCAACCCCAAGCTGGCGCCGGCGGGGGCCGATCGCTACACCTGGAAACGGCGGCTGTTGGGTCTCAAGGAGATCGCCCCGGTGGCCATGCTCATCTTCGTGGTTCTGGGAAGCCTTTATCGGGGTTGGGCCACCCCCACCGAGGCGGGCGTGGTGGGGGTGGTGGGGGCGCTCTTTTTCGCGCTGCTGACGCGCAGCCTCGACGGGCCGGTGTTCATGGCCAGTCTCCGAGGGGCGATCAAGACCAGTTGCATGATCATGCTGATCGTGATGGGCGCCGGCTACCTGTCGGTGGCTATCGGCTATCTGGGCATTACCCGGCAGCTGACCCTGTTTGTGAGCGACCTGGGCTTGTCCCCCTACATGCTGATCTTCATTCTGACCATCCTTTACCTGATCCTGGGCTGCCTGCTGGATGGCTTCTCCATGATCGTCATGACCACGCCCATTGTGTTGCCGCTGGTTCAGGTGGTGGGCTTTGACCCGGTATGGTTCGGCATCTACCTGGTTCTGATGATCGAGCTGGCCCAGATCACGCCGCCGGTGGGGTTCAACCTCTTCGTGATCAGCGGACTGACCAACGAAGATATTTTTACCATCGCCCGGGCCGCCCTGCCGTTCTTTCTGCTGTTGTGTGCAGCCACTGTGCTGGTAACCGTGTTTCCGCAGGTGGTGCTCTATCTGCCGGACCTGATGCGTTAAAACGGTCCCAAGCCGTGGCCGCGAACCAATTGGCTAATTTCTGCAAGGGAACCAACCATGGAGGTGGCAGCATGAAGTGCGTGGACATCAACTGCGACATGGGCGAGAGTTTCGGTGTATACACCATCGGCATGGATGCCGAGGTGATCCGCCACATCACATCCGCCAATATCGCCTGCGGCTTCCACGCCGGCGACCCCATGGTGCTCGATCAAACCGTGGGCCTGGCCGCCGTCAACGGGGTGGGGGTGGGCGCCCATCCCGGGTATCCGGACCTGATGGGCTTCGGCCGGCGCACCATGGCGTGCAGTGCCGAAGAAATCCGCAATTACATCATTTACCAAGTGGGGGCCGTGCGGGGGTTTTGCGATGCCCACGGTGTTGCGCTGCAGCACGTCAAGCCCCATGGCAGTCTTTACAACATGGCCGTGGAGGACGACTCCTTGACCCGGACCATTGCCGCGGCCGTGGCTGCTGTGGACCCGGACCTGCTGCTGGTGGCCCTGGCTGGACAAACAGCTCCGCGGGTGCGGGAAATTGCGACTGCATCCAGACTGCAGGTCCTTTTTGAAGCTTTTCCGGACCGGGCTTACACCGCTCAGGGCTCCCTGGTTTCCCGGCGCAAAACGGGTGCCGTTATCAAGGACCCGCAAACCGTTGCCCAACGGGCGTTGATGATGGCCGCCGAAGGCAGGGTCGTGTCCGAGGACGGCACGGTATTAGAGTTGGCGGTCGATACCCTGTGCGTACACGGAGACAACCCCGCGGCAGTGGACCTGGTGCGTGCAATCCGGCAGACCCTGGAGGCCAACGGCGTGGCGGTGATGCCCATGGCCGAGATCGTGCGGCGGCGCTAGGCTTTGGCGGAGGTGGAACCATTGGTAGAGGTGTTGTTTGATGAACCTCGATTCAGCCCCAGCGGCGACCGGATGTTGCTGGTTACATTGGGCGAGGCCATCGATCTGCGCGTCAACGAAGCGGTTCGCGCCCTGACCGAATCGCTGCGCAGGGATTTGCCGCCTGGAGTGGCGGTGGTTATACCGGCTTATCGCTCCCTGGCGCTGGTGTATGACCCGCTAGCCACCACCCCGCAATCCCTGGAAACGGCGGTGCGCCGGCGGGTGCGCCGTCTGGTTGGGGCCGACATCCCACCCCCCCGCACCGTGGAGATCCCCGTGTGCTACGGCGGCGAACTGGGCCCGGACATCGGGTTCGTGGCCGAACACAACCGCCTCGACGTGGAGCAGGTGACGGCCATCCACAGCGCCCGACCCTATCACATCTATACCATTGGCTTCGCACCGGGGTTCTGTTACCTGGGCGGCCTGGATCCGCGGCTGCACACCCCGCGGTTAGAGACCCCTCGTACGCTGGTGCCGGCAGGCGCGGTAGGCATCGCCGAGGCCCAGACCGGCATTTATCCCCTCCACAGCCCTGGTGGCTGGCGCCTGATTGGCCGTACTCCGTTGAAGCTTTTCGATGCCCGTCGAAAAGAGCCCTTTTTCTACCAGGCCGGCGATAGCCTGCAGTTCGTGGCCATTTCACTCGAGGACTACCGACGGCTGCGCGAAAAGGAGGGCGGGTGATGGAAACCTTCCGCGTTCTCAGCCCCGGACCCTGCACCACCATTCAAGACCGGGGGCGCTTCGGATACCAGCACATGGGGGTACCGGTATCCGGTGCTCTGGACCCATTTTCCCACGCCGTTGCCAATCACCTGGTGGGCAACGATCCCGATTGCGCCACTTTGGAAATCACTTTCTTCGGACCTAGTTTTGAGGTGTTGGAAACCACCGACATTGCCGTTGCGGGCGCCGCCATGACGCTGACCGTCAACGGTGCCCCGGCACCCCTGTGGTCAACCATCCGCGTTCACAAGGGGGATCGACTGAACTTTGGTCAGGCTGCCAACGGCTGCCGGGCATATATCGCCGTCAGCGGTGGCTTTGATGTGCCCGTGGTAATGGGCAGCCGTGCCACCTATGTCAGTGGGGCCATCGGGGGGGTGAAGGGACGGCCCTTGGAGGCTGGCGACCTCCTGGACCGAGGCCGGGTCCGGCTGTTGGCCAAGCCGCGACGGCTACCCTGGCATCCGCTTTATGGCTCCGAGATTTACCTGCGGGCGGTGCCCGGCCCCCAGGACGACTGTTTTACCACCAGCCGGCATACGTTCTTTTCGGCCGCCTTCACAGTCACCGACAAAGCCAACCGTATGGGTTATCGCTTGCACGGACCGCCTCTGGACCGGGATCCGGCGGCACCCAAAAGCATCATATCCGAGCCAAGTGTTCACGGCAACGTGCAGGTGCCCCCCGACGGTCAGCCGATTATCCTGATGGTGGAACAGACCATCGGCGGTTACACCAAGATCGCCACCGTGGTCACCGCCGACCTTTTCAAGATCGCCCAGGCCCGCCCCGGTGACCGCTTTTATTTTCAACCAGTTACCTTGGATCAGGCCCACCGGCTCTACCGGGAGTGGTGTCAATACCTGAGTCTTGCCCGGGAGGCGCTGGAAAATTGATATTCCGAGGATAAAATTTTGAGCCTAACGCAGACGTCGGGCGAAATAACCGTTTATGGATGGGCGCTCACTAAAAGAGGCTCCTCCAAGGAGCAGCTCGGAGGAGGTTTTTTGCCCGCAGAAGCCACTTATTGGGACCAGGGGCCTTCATGTCCCGGATCAAGATAGTCACGGGATATACGCCCGGGTCGATCGGGCGTGTCGCCGAGCTTCATGGAATCTACTACCATGATCGGTGGGGGTTCGGGATCTTCTTTGAAGCGATGGTGGCCGCCGGTCTTGCTGAGTTTTTCAAACGCTATGACGGGAGTCGTGACGGATTCTGGGCGATTCTGTCGGACGGTCGCCTCGACGGTGCCATCGCAATTGACGGCCTTCATGGCAAAAGCAAGGGCGCCCACCTGCGCTGGTTTATCGTCTCCGAATCCATGCGGGGAAAAGGGGCCGGCAATCAATTGATCACCGCGGCGGTCGACTTTTGCCGGGAGAGGGGGTACGGAGCGGTCTATTTGTGGACCTTCGAAGGACTTGACGCCGCCAGGCACCTTTATGAGAAGCATGGCTTCAAACTGGTCGAGGCGCGCCGGGGAACCCAGTGGGGGACCGAGGTCAATGAGCAGCGATTCGAGTGCCGATTGATCGACTTTTCCAGTGACCGCTGACGGTTCGATGCTGGACGGTCAACCGATTCGGCCTTGAACCGTGGGCCCCTTGATAATCCTCGCTCCCATTGGCACCTATTTTCCAACACTGCCCAGACGCAGCTTCAAATAATCCTCCCGCAGCCGACTGGCTGCATCCAACACCGTCTGCATGTACTGCTTCTCCTTGGCCGAAACCAACCGCAGATCCTGTGCATCCTCGACCGAGCGGATCAGACTGCCGCCCGGCACATAGGTGTGGGTTTCGATGCGGGTGCGCGTAACGATGGACGACATGCCCACCCACACGCCGGCCTCCAGGACGGCGTTGAATATCGTGCAGCGCATGGCCAGGAAACAGTCCGCCTCGATGGTGCAGGGCCCATGAATGGTCACCCCATGGCCGACGGAGGTGCGCTGCCCGATCGTGACCAGTTCTCCGCCTTGGCTGTGAATGATGACCCCATCCCCAATGTTGACCTCTTCCTCGAGAAGGATAGGCGCCACGGCCCCATCCGGCCCACGTTCATCGGCCCGAATCACGACCAGGGGCGCCACGAATACATTTCGGCCGATTATGACCCTGCCGATAATTTGAGCCGAGGGGTCGATCAGGGCCGATGGGTGGATCTCGGGTTGGTCGCCCGCCAGGTTGGGGCGGATGTTGTGAAACGGATTTTTCATGGAGTTGCTCCTTTTTGGGATTGCCAGTCCTGAGGGGGGTTGATTCTCAATCCGAAACCAATGGCCGGCAGCGGTTAGTGGTCGCCCAGGTAGCGCCCCTCGTAATCCAGCGTGCAAAGGGGTGTGTTGGCGGTATTGAAAACGGCGTGGACCACTTGACCCACAAAGAGGCGATGGTTACCCGGCGCCAGGGTTTGGGTGATGCGACACTCCAGGCTGCCGATGCAGTCTGCCAGGATCGGGCAGCCGGTCGTGCCGTCGCTCCAGGGCACCGATGCAAATTTGGCGGCCGGGTCCGGTCCCTTGAAGCGCGCCAGCAGATCCGTTTGGTCTCTGGCGAGGATGTGCAGGGCGAAAACGCCGCTTTTTTCCAGCAGCTGGTGGCAGTAACGGTTGGGGTGGACCGCCGCCAGGAGCAGCGGTGGATCGTAGGAGATCTGGCTGACCCACGAGGCGATCATGCCGTTGATGGTGTCAGCGTACCGGGTGGTAAGCAAGTAAATGCCGTAGGTCATGTGGGC
This sequence comes from Desulfosarcina sp., assembly GCA_046484885.1. Classification (GTDB taxonomy): domain Bacteria; phylum Desulfobacterota; class Desulfobacteria; order Desulfobacterales; family Desulfosarcinaceae; genus Desulfosarcina. The sequence continues at coordinate 100,217 of JAWOIA010000113.1, forward strand.
CATGTTTTTCCGCAACGCCTCGTTCATCATGGTCTCCAATAGTTTTTCGGGTCAGGTCTTTCGGCAGTTTCCTGCACCTGTCGATTCGGGCGGTGCCCGCTGCGGCACAGGTAATCCAAACGGTCGAGTGGCTGGCGGTGGGCGAACGGAACCGCTACCCCACCACCCACACGGTGCAATCCTTGGCATGGTTGACGATCTTGTTCGAGACGCTGCCAAATAGAAACGCCTCTTTACGGGAGATGCCCTGGCGGCCCACCACGATGGTGCCGAAGTCCTTTTCTTCCCGCTCACTCAGAATGCACTCAGCCATGGAGGGGCAGTAGCGCAAGGTGGATTCGGTCTCGACCCGGTCAGCCGAAAAACCGGCATCCAAAAGGATATGGCGATACCTTTCCAGAGTTCGACCCATACGTTGGCTGTAGTTTTTGAGGTAATTGTCTTTCTCGGCTTGATTGGGAAAATAGTCCGTTTCCGGGTCCGGGATGATGTGCAGAATCGTCACCGCAAAACCCGGTGTTTTCCCCAACACAAAGCCCACATAGCGAACCGCCTGTTCGGCGTTCTCCGATTCGTCCACGGCGATCAGAACCTGGTGGTTGAACTCTGCAGTGCCCGTCTGATTCATGAGATCACTCCTTTCTTCGTCGTCGTCTTGGAGCCGGCCTGCGTGTTGGGAGGCTTGGGTGATCACTCACGATCGCTCAGCCTCCTTCAAATCCGTGATCAGCTGGGAGGTGTCTTCGTAAAACCAGTTGCTCTCCTTGGAAAAATGCATCAGCACCTGGTTCAGGGCCTCAGGGATATAGGGGTAGATTTTTTTGAGATTGGCCACCCGGTTGTGGAAGACGATGTTCAAATCCGCTTCGGTGAGGCGAGAGACCGCCTCGGGGTGGGTCTTTTTGAGATCATCCAAAAGAACATCGCCCATTCCCACCAGGTACATCAGCACATTGCCCAGTCCGAACAGGTCGTACCCGTAGATGTTTTCGCGGTGGCGGTAGTTGAAGTCGAAATCGATCCAGCGGTAGCGGTTGGTTTCCCGGTCGAGAAGGATGTGGTCCCTGCGGACATCCCCGTGTTTTTCGCCGTTTTCATGCAAAAAGCGGATCGCTTCGACGCACTCGATAAAATTGGTGAGGATATCCGGGAAATTTTCATGAAAATAGACCTCATGCGGCGCTTTCATGTCGGCAATGGTGTCATAAAGGCTTTTGCCCGAAATGTAGTCAAGGACCCGGATGGTGTTATCTTGGTCGTCGTTGGCCGAAAAGCCGTGCATGAAGTTGGGATGATTCCGGACCAGGTCTAGAATTCGCGCCTCCTTTCGGGGGCTGCGAAAGCACTCGAATTGAATGCCGCCGATGGTAGTCGTGAATTTTTCGTAGTAGACCAGCTTGATGATCTTAATCTCGCCGCTGAATAAATCCACCGAGCGTTTGACCCAGTACTTCACGTCGTCGTCCAGCCCGAAACGTCCCTCCTTGGCATTGTTGCGGATCAGATACGGGGTGTTCCCCAACAGTAGAATGTCACCGTAGTCGACGTTGAAAAAATTGGAGGTGTCTGTCAGAATACGAAGCTCCTTTTCGTTGCCGATGGAAGGCATCCAGCGCAGCGCTAGTTGGTGAATCGCTTCTCGTGAGGGCGGGCTTGACATGGCTGTAATCGGCTGTCGTTCTCTGGCCACGGACCAGGCGCAAGAATTAGGGAAGAAAAGATCAGAACTAAGAATTTGCTTTTTGACAGTGGACCCAGTAAAACGCCCAGGCTGTCTACAGTTGCGTGACGACCGGGGTGATTAACCACACCCGGCGCCGTTTCGGGTTTGGCTGCCCATCGACGCCATTCGATTGAACCTAAATACAGAATTTAAGCGGCGGTGTCAATCCGGGGCTTCCATCGGAACCATGTTTAAATTGAGCATGTTGGGCCAGAGCGACTCTTTGGATTGCATCGGCTTGGCGGCCCTTTTGATCCCGGTGCTGGCCGAGGGTATGGTCGAACAGATTCCGCAATACACGCTGTTGGACTGGGACTGTATCGCTTATCTGGGTGTTTTCGGCACCGTACTGGGGTTTGTCTGGTACTATGAAGGGATCAAGGCTCTCGGCCCGACCAAGGCGGGACAGTTCATCAACTTTGTTCCTGTTTGCGCCATCTTGTTGGCCTACTTCATCCTTGGCGAACCGGTCACCCCCTCCCTTCTGGTGGGGGCCGGGTTTGTCGTCAGCGGGGTTTCGCTGACCAATCTGAAATCCTGACTGTTCCGGTTACAGCTGCACCCCAAAACGAACCAGCGGCGCCACCCATGGGTGATTATGCCAGGTCGCGGTACTCCCCCAACCGCCACTTCAGTTTGATCTCCTCGACCAGGCAGAACAGCACCGGAACGGTGAA
>JAWOIA010000173.1:0-7825 GCA_046484885.1 Desulfosarcina sp.
CACGTTTGCGCAAGCCGGGCGCGGACCGCGCGCTCCCGCCGTGATCCGGACTCACCGGCCGAGACTCTGGAGAATCGCGATGGACCCACCCGTAACCCCGCCCTGTTATGATTCATCGGGATGTTCGGCAGCGGCAAGACCACTGTTTGAACCGCCCCGGGAATTCCGGAGGCTGGTTGCTGTGAGTCACGCCGCCATGTTGAGCAGAAGCTCCTGCTGCGCGCTGGCCTGCACCGCTTCGTTGTACGCAAGATGTGAAGTCCGCGTAACACCAGGACCGTACAACGCGCACTCGGTGAGCTGCGCCGCCGCAGCGCACAGCAGGATCACCGTGCGGCCGGAACGGTGGCGCGTCCTCACTGGACTGCCTATCCGTTCAGGCTGCCGGTTTGTGGCGAAACTTAGCAATACTCAAGCTGCCACTGGCGCCAGCCGCGCGCCGTGCGAGACGCGCTCGTCCGCCTTGTGGACCATAGTGTACGCGTAGTCGACGCCCATGCCGTATGCGCCGCTATGCTCCTGGACGATGGCGATGGTCTGGTCGTAAGTCTCCTTGCGGGACCAGTCACGCTGCCATTCAAGCAGGACCTGCTGCCAAGTCATCGGCACCACGCCGGCCTGCACCATCCGCTGCATCGCGTACTCGTGCGCCTCGACCGTCGTGCCGCCGGAAGCGTCCGCGACCATATAAATTTCGTAGTTGCCTTCCAGCATCGCGGAAAGGGCGAAGGTGCAGTTGCAGACTTCCGTCCAAAGACCCGACACGACAACCTTGTTCCTCCCGTTTTTCTTGAGGGCGTCACGAACTTTCTGGTCATCCCAGGAATTCATCGACGTGCGCTCCAGCAACGGTGCCTCGGGAAATACCGCCAGCAGTTCCGGGTAGGTATGTCCGGAGAAACTCTCGGTTTCCACGGTCGTGATGGTGGTCGGAACATTGAACACTCTTGCCGCCTTGGCGAGCGCCACCACGTTGTTCTTCAAGGTTTGCCGGTCGATGCTCTGCACGCCAAACGCCATCTGCGGCTGGTGGTCGATGAAGATGAGCTGACTGTTGTCAGGGGTCAGTATTTCGAGCTTTGCATTCGCCATGGGTTTTCTCCTTTCAAACGATTGATAAATCAGAGTGCCTAGTCAGCATCGTATCCGTTGCAACAAACCCGACTGTCATCGCAACGACCAGCAAGGCGCCGACGAGCTTCGGCGGCGCGGGAAGAGGAATATCGATCCAGCGGCATGCGGCGCCGATAATGAGGCCAAGCAGTATCCCGAGGATCGAAGCAATCATGGTTCCTTCTCCATGTTCGATGCGCCGGCGCCGGTCGGACCGCCGCAATGCTTTTTATGTAGGGCCGGCCGCGTCACGTAGCGGTCGGCCAGTAAGTAACCAACCGTCATCGCCAGCACCAGCAAGGCGCCAACGATAGCCGGCGGTGCTGGAACCGGAATACCGGCAAGGCGGCATACGATCCCGATCAGAAGCGCCAGTATCAGTCCCAATGCAATCTTCACGATTCGTTCTCCTCGCTGCCGGGCGCGATGTAGTGCATGATCTCGGGCGCGCTTCCGGGGCTGAGCATGCCGCGCATGCTGTCCTGCAGGACCCGGTCCGCATTGGTGACACGCTCATGCTGACGCAGGTGCTCCAGCCACGACTCGACCATGAAATATTCGATGAAGTGGTTCCTGCTGTCGGTGTCCTCCAGAATGCCCCACGCGAACGCGCCGTCGCGTTTTCGGCGTTTCCCGAGTTCACGAATGACGGACAAGAACGCATATCGTTGCGTGGCTTCAACCTGATATCCGATAGTCACCATCACGGGCCCGCGGTCGAGCGTAACTCCTTCATGCGTGGCAGGACACGGCCAGTGCATAGAGGGCGTAAGGTCGATGTCCTCGATCGTTCCGATCTTCCAACGCCAAGTAAGCCCGATCGCCAGCACGACACCCACCGCCGCAATCACCAGAGCCGTCGCGATACTCGTTTGCTGCGCCAGACCGCCCCAAATAAGGCTTCCTAGCGCCATTGAACCCATGAAGGTCGCCATGAAGACGGCGAGGCCGCGCGAGCGTACCCAGTTCGGCAATGCCAGTTGCACCGCGACTTGAAGTGACGAGAGCACCGCGATCCAGGCCAAGCCGCTCAACACCATGGCGCCCACGAGCGCTGGCAGATTCGTCAAGTAGGCGAGCGCGAGCATCGCGACCGCGTAAAGCACGGTGGCACCTGCAACAAGAAGATCTTTGGACATTTTCTGGCGCAACCGCGGTAGCGCCAGCGCCCCGAGGATCGCGCCCGCGCCAATGGCAGCCACCAGAATACCGAAGGTCTGCGGCCCGCCGCCGATTAGGTCCTTCGCGATCAAGGGCAGCAAGGCCCATGGTGCGCTTGCAAAGAGAAAAAACCCGATACCGCGGATGACCGCGCCTTGGAGAGGACCGTGGTGCCGCGCAAATTGGAAGCCTGTGCGCAGCGCGGAGAGGAACCGCTCCGCCGGTAAGGTCGTGGCGGCAGCCTCCCGGTTCCAGATGAACAGCACTGCCATCACGCCGATAAACGACATGGCGTTCAGCGCGAATACGGCCCCCGTCCCGGCTGTGGAAACGATGACACCGGCGATGGCAGGTCCGATCGCGCGCGCGACATTCATGCCCATGCTGTTGAGCGCGATCGCGCCTTGCAGCTCCGCGCGGGGCACGATCTCCGGGGTGACAGCAGCCCAAGCTGGCATCATCATCGCCGCGCCGATCCCCATCGCGAAGGTAAGTACCACGAGCATCCAGGCCGTCATGACCCCCGCGAATGCCAACACCGCGAGGAGTGCAGCGACGCTCGCCAGCCACACTTGGATCACCAAAAGGTACCGTCGCCGATCGACGATGTCGGCGAGTGCACCGGCCGGCAAGGCAAGAAATAGGATGGGCAACGTCGTTGCCGTCTGCACAAGCGCCACCATGACCGGCGTCGGTGATAGTGAGGTCATCAGCCAGCCAGCGCCAATATCGTGCATCCAGGTGCCGATGTTGGATGCAATCGTCGCAAGCCACAGCGCGCGAAGATGCAATCGTCGCAAGCCACAGCGCGCGAAATAGTGGAATCTTCAGGGGGCTCCAGGCCGATGCCTCCCCGGCGTCCGCAGTCGCTGCGCTCTTGGCCGTTCCCTGAACCACCCCAGTCTCCTCCCCGTGCCCGTTTCCAGTTAGAACGCGAAGCAGCTACACCCGAGCGCTCCCCAGAACCCGTCCGCGGGACCCGACGCCCACGAGCCATGGTTATGGTCATGCGCGACACAACGGTGCCGATGCGCGACGTGTGGCACCGCCAGCGGGGCCTCGCGATGAAAGTGCCCGCCAAAAGTCCGCACCGGCGACCAGTCGGGACTCGCCGGTGGCAGGGAAGGGGCAAGCTCCTTGAAGCTGCCGTCGCCATGGACGATTTTGCCGCCGACCATCGTCAGAACGGATTGAAGGTTCTTGATTTCTTCTTCGGGAATAGAGAATCAGCGCATTCGGCTGTGCCACCAGCATCCCGGTTGGGTTGCCGGAGCGATCCCGGCGAATGACACCACCCGGCGGGTCCGGGGAGTCTTTGGTTATCCCGACAGCGTGGAGTGCCGCCGCATTGAGCAGCGCGCGATCATACAAGTGCAGAACGAACACAGGCGTGTCCGGCGCCGCGGCATTAATTTCCGATAACGTCGGCATCCGCCGCTCGGCGAACTGGAACTCAGACCAGCCTCCCACAACACGCACCCATTGCGGCGCAGGGGTCCGAGCGGCCTGGGCTTTCAACATGCGTAGCGCGTCCGCGAGCGAAGGCACGCCCTCCCAACGCAGCTCCATGTTGTAGTGCAGTCCACCCCGAATCACATGGGTATGGGAATCATTCAGCCCCGGGATGACGGTTTGCTTATTGAGGTCAATGATCTGTGTGCTTTCGGCACGGAGTCGCATTATTTGCTCGTCGCTGCCAACCGCCTCGAACAGTCCGTCCCTGATCGCAACCGCACTTGCTTGTAGCCGCGTCCGGTCGAGTGTAGTGATGCGGCCGTTCATCAGGATTGTGTCGATCATCGTCTTGTCTTCCGTTGTGGTTTGGCCGAGAGCATGCCCAAAGCGAACGCCCAGAACCGCCGCGAGGCCACCTGAGACGGCCCCCTTGAGAAACCACCGCCTGCCTCTCTGAATCTCATTTCGTTCGGCCATACACTCACCCTGTTCCAGATGGTCGAAGCCATGTTGGTCGACTCTCAGTTTTCTACCAGTGGCCGCAGTATTTCCTTGTACATGACCCCAGGGTTTTCCAGCCGCGCTCATCGGACCAGTCCGCGGCGAGTTCCGCCATTGCCTGGGTCGTCGACGTGATCGGTTGTTCCTTCCGTGCATTACGGCGTCATGTCGAATAGCAAGATTTCGGCATCCGACACGCCGCGCAGCGTTACATGGCTTTCGTTCGCGAGCGCGACACCGTCACCGGCTTCCAGGACCGTGCCGTTGACCTCCGCCCGCCCCCGGGCGATTTGCACCCACACCTTGCGCCCGGTCACAGGCTCATGGGTGATCTCGTCGCCCTTGTCCAGGCAGGTTGCATACAGATCCACATCCTGGTGAATCATCACCGAACCGTCCCGGCCATCCCGGGAGCCGACAAGACGCAACGCACCGCACTTCTGCGCTTCGCTGAACGTCTTTTGCTCGTAGCCGGGTGTCAGCCCTTCCTTGTCAGGCAGAATCCAGATTTGCAGGAAGTGCACGAGCTCTTCCTGAGAGTGATTGAATTCGCTGTGTTGGACGCCGTTGCCGGCCGTCATGCGTTGCACGTCTCCCGGCTTGATGATCGAGCCGTTTCCCATGCTGTCCTTGTGTTCCAGCGCGCCTTCCAGCACGTAGGAAATGATCTCCATATCCCGGTGCCCATGCGTGTCAAACCCTCTGCCGGGCTGTACTCGGTCCTCGTTGATCACCCGCAGCGGTCCGAATCCCATGTGATTCGGATCGTGGTAATGCCCGAACGAGAACGTGTGCCTGCTATTCAGCCAATCGAAATCCGCGACACCGCGCTCTCGCGCATGACGAATCTCAAACATAGGGCAATCCTCTGGTTCTGACCGAATGTTGCATGTAGTATCGCGCCGCTACGAAACAAAGACAATACGGCATTATAGAGACATTGCGTCCACGTTTTGGAGACGAAAGTAGATGGACAGATTCCTCACCATTCAGGCATTTACCAAAGTCGTCGATGCGGGTGGCTTTGCCGCCGCAGCGCGGGAAATGGGCCTTTCCCGCTCGGTGGTCAACAAATACGTGATCACGCTTGAAAACGAGCTAGGGACGCAACTTCTCAGGCGAAGCAGCCGCCAGGTCAGCCCGACGGAAGCGGGGATGGCTTTCTACGAGCGTGCGGTATCAATCATCAACGAGTTGGATGAAGCCTTTGCGGCTGTCACACAGCTTCAGGAACAACTGCGGGGAAACCTCCGCATCAATGGGCCCATGACATTCGGTTCTATGCACCTCGCGCCGATGGTGGCCGACTTCATGGCGTTCTACCCAGATGTCCATGTCGAGTTGGTTCTCAACGACCGTTTCGTTGACCCGATCGAAGAGGGATTCGATGTCACCGTCCGTATCGCAGAGCCGAGCGTATCGACCAGCTTGATAACCCGCGAGATCGTGCGTGTCCGTAGAGTCCTGTGCGCATCACCCAGCTATCTTGCAGCGCATGGTGAACCCCGCGACCCGAAAGAACTCCGACAACATAGATGCCTGCACTATGGTTATCAGGAGACCGGAAATCAGTGGAAGCTGGCGGGTCCCCTGGGAGAGATCTCAGTGCAGATCAATTGCGTGATGTGGTCCAACAACGGCGATGCCCTTAAGCAAATAGCGTTGCGAGATCAGGGTATTGCCTTACTTCCGACGTTCATCGTTGGTTACGAGCTTCAGACGGGGCGACTGCGCACGGTGCTCAGCGACTGGCAGCCACTAGATATCATGCTTTCGGCTTTGTATCCGCGGCACCGACACTTGTCGGCAAAGACACGTTTATTGGTTGATTTCTTGATTGATAGATTCGGCGAGCGTCCATACTGGGATCTGGTCGAGTGAGGCTCTGGTTTCGATGCTGCCGAACTGCTGATCATTGTGGCAGTTGAGTCCTCAGGGAGCTGGACTGAACCGCCCCGGGTTTTGCGGAGGCTCCTTACTCTGAGAAGATGGAGCCATGATGAGCCAGAAGATCACACCGAAGCATTCCCCCAAAGTCCGCGAACGTGCAGTCCGCAGGGTGCAGGAGCACCGAGGCGAGTATCCATCGCTATGGGCCGCCCACCGTGTTCCCTTTTCATCCCACTGCGGGGAACCTTCTGCTAAAAAGGTTACAGTGTACCGAGCGATCTTTCAAGCACTTTACAGATAGTAGGCGGGGATCGCATTCACCTGAGACGATAGCGGAATATCCGTTTGTTTCAAACACAACACCGCGCCGGGACCTACTCGCTGTTTGAACTTCTCCAGCACCGCAAAATGCCTGGCTGCCCCCGCGCTGGGCGTGGCGGTTTTTTTAATTTCCACCGGGTAAAGGGTATTGTCCTGTTCGATCAATAGATCGATCTCCTTTTGATCTTTATCGCGGTAAAAATAAAAGTACGGCGTTTTGCCGTGATACCAATAACTTTTCAGCAGTTCGGACACCACCCAGGTTTCCAGAATCGCCCCGGACAAGGCTCCGGCCTCCAGCGTTTGCGGGCTGGACCAGCGGGTCAAATAGGCGCACAAGCCGGTGTCGAGAAAATACAGCTTGGGCGTCTTGATCAAACGATGCGTGACGTTGTTGTGGTAAGGCGATAATAAGTAGACCAAACCCGAAGCCTCCAGCACCGACAGCCAAGCTTTCGCGGTCTTTTGATCGATACCCACATCGCGCGCCATGTCCGCATAGTTCAACAACTGGCTGGTACGCGCGGCGACTACCCGAATAAAGTCATAAAACGCCTTGTCGTTGCTGATCTGAATGGTGTCCTTCACATCGCGCTGAATGTAGGTTTGCAGGTACGAGCTGTAAAAAATTTCCACGGAAATACCGGGTTCCGTCACCACGCGCGGATAGCTGCCCCGCCAGATTTGTTGATAAAGAGCATTCACATCCAAAATCGAATGGGGTTTATTGCGCGCGTGAAACAACCAGGTTTGGTCGGGTAAGAACGGCTGCGAATGCCCGGTTTGTTGGGCGATTTCCGCCAGAGAAAAACCATTCAGTTCCAGAATCGCCACCCGTCCCGCGAGACTTTCCATCACCGAGCGCATCAAATGAAATTTCTGCGAACCGGTTAGCCAGAAGCCCCCGTTCTGGTGATGGTCATCCACCCAACGCTTGATTTCTCCGAACAGATTCGGCGCATATTGAATTTCGTCGATAATGACCGGCGGCTGATAGCGTTGCAGAAACAAGGCGGGGTCATTTTGCGCCAGCAATCGGGCGTCCAGATCATCCAGACTGATGTAGCCGCGTCCCGCCTCCATCATGTGCCTGAGCAACGTGGTCTTGCCGACCTGGCGCGGGCCAGTCAACAACAAGACAGGAAAGGTCTGACTGACCTGGCGGATCGTTGATTCCAGCGCGCGTTCGAGCACCGGCCTCTCTTTCGTCTAAAATGGAATTCGTTTCCATTTTAGACGAAGTGCTGTCTCCATGGAAGCGGTGCTGGAACTGCTGGCGGCCTTCTTCTCGGTGGTGCGCAGAATATTGCAATGGAACCCGGTCTGGTTTGAATGGGCGCACCTCTATCTTTGACAAGCCCTGATCGTGCTGGATAGGCTGATC
>JAWOIA010000209.1:0-28775 GCA_046484885.1 Desulfosarcina sp.
GCCAGAGGCAGAAGCGCGATGATTTTAAGCGGCTTTCTCAACCACATCGGCCCGCGGGTCGTCAGGTAGGCGAAGCAAAACCCGATGACCACCAGCAGGATCATCGTGGAGGACCCGAGGATGAGGGTGTTGATCAGGGACCAGTAATAAAAACTGTATTCTAAAAATTCGGCGTAAAATTCAAGCGTGAATCCATGATCTCCCCACAGACTGAAAACCAGCACCGAGACAATGGGATACAAAAGAAAGATGGCCAAAAGAGCAAAAAGACCGCCGGCAAACAGGTTGACTAAGTTGGCGTTCATGAAGGCCCTTAGCCGGTACCACCAATTCCTGTCGACGACAGAGTCGATCAACCCCTCGGCCATCTTTCCCCCTCCCTGTCATGTTGCGGTGAGGCGTCGATAAAATGGTCAACCACCAGATTTTTCTCTTTCGTCACCAACTTTCTTAGCGTCTTCGGTTTCCTTCATCATGAATTTTTTCTTCCAGTTGAGCATGATGTTCCTCTGATTCTTGTAGGCCCAAGCGTGGTCGAGGTCGATGAACAGAGGCGGCTTTTCACCATAAAGTCCACTCGCAATACCCGGGCGCGGGGGGATGTATCCCATGCCCGCGATGAACTCGCTGCAGTCCTGGCTCCCGAGGTAATCCACCACCTTCTTGGCCAGCTCCAGATTGCGGGTGCCTTTGAGGATAACACAGTAATTGCCTTCGTAACCGATGCCTTCGGAGGGCACATTCCACTCAAGCGGATATCCGTCATTGATGCGTTTTAAGACATTCTCATCTGCGGTGATACCCAGCAGATATTCTCCCCGGGCGACCAGATCGGTGGGTGCATTCCCGCTGCGGGTGTAGAAGGCAATATTGTTGTCCAGGTCCTCCAGAAATTTCCAGCCCTCCTTTTCACCGAATAAAGACAAGAAAGAGTAATTTATCATGAAGGCCGTCCCAGACGTGCGGGGCGAAGGTACGACAATCTGTCCTTTCCATTTGGGGTCCAACAGTTCCTTCCAACTAGTCGGCATGGTGTAGCCTTTTTCGGCCAGTTTGGTCTGGTTACCTACCAGAACGAACGAAAACGTACCCAAGGCATAGTAGGTTCCGTCCGGAGACTTGAAAGAGGCATCAATATCCTCCCACGTCGGCGACTGGTAGGCTTCGTAGTAACCCTTCTCCGTTCCCTCCAAAGCAGCGGCGCCACCAAAGCTCATGACCATGTCAGCATTGAAACGGGGGGCCTCTGATCTCAACCGGGCCCAGATCTCGCCCCAGGACAGGGTGACGTTCTTGACTTGGATTCCGGTTTTTTCCTCGATGCGCTTGGCCAAGGCTTCGTTGACCTCACGCGAAAACCCCATGTAAGCGCTAATCGAGTCCGCATGAGCCACACCGGCCGCACAAACGACCAACACCGCCAAGACCACCAACATAAAATTGATTCTCTTCATGATGCACCTCCTGACTACGCGGTTAGGTTTGGAGTTTTTCGCCCGCCCTCGGAAAAACTCAACATCCTGTTAACCATCAGCCTTCCGGGTGTTCTATTTTCCCCACCTCCTTTCCAACGGAGCGAATGAAACCTAAGTTGGGCGTTTCCCATTTTGATATTTTAAAATGCTAAGAGAGTACATGGGGGTTACTTGCGTTTCGGCCGCCAAAATGGAAAACCCTCCGGGATTGCCAATCTTACCGCATCACCGGCGTCATATACCTTCCCGCATAGCCGGTGATAGCGCAACGTCATCTTCCTTGTATCTGCAACAAGCGCGACAATCGCTTAACTTAGGTGCCAGATTGTCAACACGGTTCGAAGACGTCAAAGATTGCATTGCACAGAATAAAATAATCAGGGTTCATTTTCAAGCATAAACCCAAAAGCGGCTTCACTGACAGCAAGGTTGACCGATCGCTATGGCTAAACTCACCAATTCTCTGGTTCGGCGACCGTTGTTTGTGTCATGGGTAGTGTCCTGATGAAACACTAAATTATTCTTTAATTCAATCAGTTCAGCTTAGCGCGCCACCGGTTGAAGTCAGCTGGGAACATATTCCAGATGTATCCCGAAGTAAATGCACATGGCTATGAAACAGGCAACCGGCGGGGTCACTATCCACCCCGAGAATATACCGTATAAGGTTTTGCGTTTGATGGTGTTGGCACCCTTGAGGATGCCGATCCCGATCACCGAACCGACCAACGCCTGTGAGGTGGAGACCGGAACACCGACCACGGTGTAAAAGTGCACCGTAAGACCTTCGGCCAGTACAACCACCAAGGCCGAGAAGGGATCCAAACGTACCAGCTTGCGGCCAATGGTTTCCATGACCCTGCTGCCGGAGGTCATCACGCCAAGGGCGATGCTAAATCCGCCGATCAATGCCGCCATGAACACCGTCAGGCTGCCTGCGCCGACAAACACGCCCGTAACGTTGGCGACATTGTTGCCACCCAACGCATAGGCCGCGTATGAACCAGCGGCAACCAGCCCCGCACGCAACATCATGTCGGACTGGAACAGGCTCATCCGTAGTCGATTATAAACAAAGCCCAACAGCGGATATATGACAATCGTTATCAGCACCGCACCGACGGGGGTGCCGATCCAGCAGGCCAAGACCTTTCCCAAGCCGGCTATGTTGATCTCCTGGTTAAAAAAGCCAATGCCCAAAATGGCACCCACCACCGCCTGGGAGGTTGATACCGGCAGACCGAAGAAAGTCATCAACGCCACCGTGAGCGCCGCAGCCACCGAGATCACCACCGCCTGTTCCAGGTTGATGGTCGTCAATCCGCTTAGCGTTTCGATGCCGGCCCGACCCTCCAACAATGCCCCGATCAGCACAAAAACCGCGCACAGTACCGCCGCAGTCCAGAACCGCACCATCCGCGAAGCCACCGCCGACCCAAAGCAATTGGCGGCATCGTTGGCCCCCAAGGACCATCCAAGAAAGACGCCGCCCAGAAGCGGCAGCATCAGACCAGCCTCTTTAAGGTGATAATGTTGATCCGGCGCGACACCCGGTCAGCCTGATCCGAAATCTCGCCCATGGCCACGATCAACTCCTTTAGCTGGAGTTTGTGAACCATGTCGAGATCGGATTCAAATATCTTGTATATGAGGTTGCGTTCAATATGATCGCAGTGGCTCTCGTTGTGGTCGATGGTGGAGAGCAGTGCCCGAATCCCCTGGCGGTTACTGAGCATCAGATCAACCTGTTTGATCATGAGTTCACAACTTTCCACCGAGATGCGGATCAGATCCCTTACATCAAGCATAATTAGTTTCGGAATTTTAAGCTTCTGGGTGCGGATCAGGTGCAGGATCAGCTCAAAGATGCGTGGAATAACCTCCACCTGCTCGATCAGGTTCATGATGTCCTCACGTGACTCCGGGATCAAGGCGCGACTGTACATGAGGTAGTTGATATCGTCGCGGATCTCATCCGCTTTGGCCTCGAACTTGTGGGTCTGTTCGGAGAGAAAGGCGAAATCACCGCACAAGCCTTCATCCAGGCAAGTGTTCATCGCTTTGAGAAAATGTTCCAGGGTTCGACTTAGATTTTCCAGATACTGAGAAATCATGGACTCGAGTTGCCGCTCTTTTTTGAAGAAGAATTTGAACATAACAGGCTCTGCTGGAGGGGATCATTTAGCGACAGATGAAATCGGTTCCAGCTTCGACCGTCGCTGGTTTTGACTCGTTCACAACTTTGATAAGGTCGTAAAAACTCGAATTTTTCGCTTCGTGAGGGTTTCGGGGCGCGATTTTGGTGGCGGCTAAATTGCAAGAACTCGTCGCAAGCTCCTCAAACAGCTTGCAATTTTTAACGCCCTCCCCAAAACCGCTTCTTCCCCCGAAACCCTCAATGGCGCTCAAAATCGACTTCTAAGGAACTCAACCATAGCAAAGTTCCTTTCGGATATTTGGCCATGCAGGGCCTGGAAAAGCTTTTTACGGGACTGTCAACTTTAGAAGTGGATTGTATGATAGGATATGTATAAGTCAAACGAATATTTATTATCGAAACAATGACTTTTTTTCATAAATGGATTTGAATTGACACTGCCAGATGAGTCGTCTACAGGGAGTCGAAACAATAATTTTGCTAGCGGAGGGGTTTTAAGGAGCGGGTGAATGAAAATATTAATTGGTTACGACGGATCGCAAGAAACCAAAAAAGCACTTGATATAGTCAGGAAATACGCCGACACCCTCTGCGCAGAGGCCTACGTCCTCACGGTAGTCGATGGGGGAAGACATGCCGTTCCGGAGGTCTACCAGAAAGCCAAGGCCGATTTGGCGTTTGCCAAGAACTCGATTGCGGCCGCAGGCATCCGCTGCACCGCCAAGCTTTCCGCCCAGGGCTTGGAACCGGGTGAGGAGTTGGTCCAGTTGGCCAAACAGAACGCCATCGACCTGATTATCGTCGGAATCCGGAAACACTCCAAAATGGGCAAACTGCTATTTGGGTCCAACGCTCAGTATATAATTCTTGAAGCCCCTTGCCCGGTTTTGACGGTAAAATAAACCTCCCTCTGATTCATTCCAGGTCGTTGATTTTTATTGCCCACCAACTCTCATTGGTAGTGAAATAGGTTCATTCCCATTGCCTTGAAGAGAAAGGATCTTGTCGAACCGGCGGGCCGCACCAAATCGGCCGCCCCAAGGGCCGCAAACGATCGACAGTCGTGCCTTGATGCGTTGGCAAGGGTTGTTGGGGAAAACGCCAAACCGAAGCGCAGTGATCAAGCTTGATGAGCTCGTAAAAACTCGAATTTTTCGCTTCGTGAGGGTTTCGGGGCGCGATTTTGGCGGTGGATAGATTGCAAGAACTCGTCCCCCCCCCCTGAAACTACAAAAGCTGCAACCCGTTAGGATTACAGCTTTTTGATTCGATTTGGTGCCGAAGGGGAGAATCGAACTCCCACCGGGGAACCCCGACTAGACCCTGAACCTAGCGCGTCTACCAATTCCGCCACTTCGGCACGTTCCAGCTTGATTTCAAAAAGGTTGATTTCAAACTGAAGATGGATTAACTATATTTTTTTATTTTAGGTGTCAAGCTCATTTTTTGCGGTTGACCAGACGACCATGAAAATCATCCAAGACATAGAAACCATAACGGAACCCTTCCCTTGTGCGGTGATCACCATCGGCAATTTCGACGGGGTGCACATCGGCCACCAGACCCTGTTTCAAAACGTGGTTCAAATGGCCCGAGCCATGAACGGCACCGCCATTGCCATGACCTTCGAACCGCACCCGATTCGGGTTATCACCAGCAATGGGCACCCCCTGCTGATCACGCTTTACGAACAGAAAACCGAGCTGATCGGCAGAACCGGGATCGACGTGCTGGTCTGCATTCCCTTCACCGTGGATTTCGCAGCCTTGTCCGCACGAACCTTCGTCAAAACCATCCTGGTGGAGCGGATCGGGATGAAGGCCATCGTTGTGGGTCAGGATTACACCTTCGGCCACCGGCGCGAAGGCAATGTGGACCTGTTGAAACGATACGCCGATGAGTTGGGCTTTGAGGTGATCGTGGCGGACTGGATTCCGTCCGCCATCACCGAAAACGGCCGTATCAGCAGTACGGCCATCCGGGAACTGGTCCAGAGCGGCGAGGTGGAAAAAGCCGCCCGGATGTTGGGCCGCAGCTATCAGATCCGCGGCACCGTCACACGCGGACGCAACCGCGGCGGCAGGCTGTTGGGCATCCCCACCGCCAACATCAACCTACAGGACGAACTGTGTCCCAAGGCCGGGGTCTATGCCGTCATCGTTCAATACGATGGCAACCATTATCCAGGTGTGGCCAATATTGGCTACAGCCCCACCTTCGATGACCAACTCTTTACGGTGGAGGCACATATTCTTGACTTCAATAAGGATATCTACGGCCAGAAAATCAGGGTCAACTTTGTCAAGCGCCTGAGAGACGAGGTTAAGTTTTCCGGGATCCCCGACCTGGTGACCCAGATCGAACAGGATATCGCCAACGCCCGGGGGATTTTAGCTCCCCACCTCGAGGCACGCTATCATAACCCCCAATGACGCTGCTATCCATACTCACATACCCGGACCCATTTCTGAAAAGGCAGGCCCTGCCCATTGACGATATCGACGGCACCCTGCAGGCCGTTATCGATAACATGGCGGCGACCATGTACGGAGCCCCGGGGGTTGGACTGGCCGCCACCCAGGTGGGGATCGGTCGGCGTTTCCTGGTTTACGACATCGCTCCCAGGGATGAGGAGCGGAACCTGCACGTGCTGATCAACCCGAAGATTGTCACCAGCGAAGGCGAGATTATTTCGGAAAACGAAGGCTGCCTGAGCGTACCCGACTTCCGGGCCGATGTGAAACGGGCCGAACGGATCCTCGTCGAAGGGGTCAACCGCGACGGCAAACCACTGCGGTTTGAAGCCGAAGGCTTGCTGGCAGTGGTGATCCAGCACGAATTGGATCACCTCAACGGAACCTTGTTCATCGATCACATCAGCGCCCTGAAACGGCAGTTGTATAAGCGCCGGGTTGTAAAGGAGATGAAGCAGCGGTGAAAATACCCTTGAAGGTGGTTTTCATGGGTACACCGGAATTTGCCCTGGCACCCCTCCAGGCCCTGCTTGACGGCGGCTATGCGGCGGTCGCGGCCGTTGTCACCCAGCCGGACCGCCCCAAAGGCCGGGGCCGCAAACTCACCCCGCCTCCGGTCAAAAAAAGGGCCTTGGACTACGGCTGCCCGGTATACCAGCCCCTATCCGTGCACGACGGCGATTTCCATGAACAGATGCTCGACCTGGCGCCGGACCTGTTTGTGGTGGTGGCTTTCGGTCAGATACTGCCACGAGCACTGCTGGACATCCCCCGCCTGGGGGCCATCAATGTCCACGCCTCGCTGCTCCCGCGCCACCGCGGCGCCGCCCCAATCCAATGGGCCATCATCAATGGGGACCACGAAACCGGTGTGACCACCATGATGATGGACAGCGGCATGGACAGCGGCGACATCCTGCTGACGGAAAAAACCGCCATCGAACCCGGTGAGACCGCCGCCGGCCTTCATGATCGACTCAGCGTCCTGGGTGCCCGCACACTCTCGCAAACGCTCGAACGGCTCCAAAACGGAACCTTGAAACGCACCCCCCAGGATTCCGGGGCGGCAACCTACGCGCCCGTTCTCAGAAAATCGGACGGCCAGATTGACTGGTCCATGCCGGCCGAACGCATCGAACGCCTGATCCGGGGTATGACCCCCTGGCCCGGTGCCTACACCTTCAGCGCCGGCATGCGCCTGAAAATCTATAAAGCCAGCGTGTTGAAACGGGAGATCAGCGTCCCACCGGGAACCATTCTCGAGTGCTTTCCCGGGGAACTCCGCGTAGCCACCGGAAAATGGGCGCTGGCTGTTCAGGAAATTCAGGGGGAATCGGGCAAACGCCTTCCCATCGATGATTTTCTTTGCGGCTGCCGCCTGCCCGACGGCACCTGTTTAGGCTGATCAACCGTGGCCCGGGCACCCTTACGACCCGCCAGCCGCCTGCCGGTCGGACAGGAACCGGCCATGGATGACCCGCGGGCTGCGGCACTGCAGGTCCTCGATCGACTGGAGCGGAGTCGGCAGACGCTGGACGCCCTGCTCGATAACGCCGCCGCGCGCCTGGGGGGCCTGGACCGCCGCGACCGAGCCTTGTTCAACCAATTCGTTTTCGGGGTTTCGCGCTGGCGGCTGCGGCTGGATGCCGTCGCCGCAGCTTACGCCGATCGGCCCCTGGAAAAAATGGCCCCGAGCATCCGCAACATCCTGCGACTGGGTCTGCTCCAAATTCTTTTAATGGACCGCATCCCTGCATCGGCGGCTGTGAACACGGCCGTCAACCTGGCCCGCGCATCCAAGGCCCCCCACGCCGCCGGCCTGGTCAACGCGTTGCTGCGCAATGTGCTGCGCCACCCGCAGCGCTTTTGCCTGCCCGATGCCGCAGCATCGCCGCTCGAGCATGTGGCCGTCGCCAAATCCTTCCCGCAATGGCTGATCGCCCGCTGGGTCGACCGCTGGGGTCTGGCGGCGACCGAACGGTTGTGCGATGCCATGAACGCAATCCCGCCGCTCACACTGCGCTGCAACGAGCTCAAGAACCGCCCGGCGGAACTGATCCGCGCCGTGGAGCCGCAGGTGGCCGGCATCGAAATCCTCCGCGACCTTCCCGGCGCGATCAACCTGATCCGCCCCCGCTGCACCGTCGCCGAGATGCGGGCCTTCGGCGATGGGCGCTTTGCCGTCCAGGACGGCGGCGCTCAGTTGGTTTCTTTGCTGCTGGACCCACAGCCGGGGGAAACGGTGCTGGATGCCTGCGCCGGCCTGGGGGGCAAGACCACCCACCTGGCCCAGATGATGAAGAACCAGGGTACCCTCATCGCCCTTGACAACCAGTCCCACAAGTTGGCCCGCCTGAAAAAGGAAGCGCACCGTCTGGGTGTTTCGATCATTCGCACCCGGACCCTGGACCTGAATCGGCCGCCGGCATCCGCCAGGTTGCCACTGTTCGACCGGATCCTGCTGGACGCGCCCTGTTCGGGTCTAGGGGTGTTGCGGCGCAATCCCGATGCCAAATGGTCCTCCAGGGAATCGGATGCGCCCCGTTTAGCTCAACAACAGCGGCGCTTTCTCGACCATCTGGCCCCGCTGGTCCAACCAGGTGGGTTGCTGGTCTATGCCGTCTGCAGCATGGAGCCGGAGGAAAACGAGGCCGTAATCGATCACTTTTTGAAAACTCATGTAAACTTTGTTATAATCGGCCGTCACGCGCCGGGACAAAAATCCGTGCTTCCGTTCCTGGATTCCAGGGGTTTTTTAAGAACCCTTCCACACCTTCACCACATGGACGGGTTTTTCGCGGCGCGGCTGCAACGCACAAGCTAAGGGATTGTATGACCTCAAAAGGATAAACACCATGCCCGTTTACGACTACCAGGCGCTTGACGCCAAGGGGAAAAACGTCACCGGAATCATCGATGCCGACAGCGCCCAGGCCGCCCGCCAGAAAATCCGGGCCATGGGCAGTTTCCCCGTCTCCATCAACGAACTCACCCAGGGCGAAAGCGCCAAAGAGACCCGGGGAGTGACCCTTAAGGGCCTTTTCAGCCGGGTCACACCGGGCCAGGTCAGCATCTGGACCCGCCAGCTGGCAACCTTGACCGGAGCCGGATTCCCGCTGGTGACCGCCCTTAGCACCCTGGTTTCACAAACCAAAAGCCAGGGGTTCACCAAGGTTCTGGCACGCATGAAGGACGCCATCGTCGAGGGCAACAGCTTCGCCTCGGCCCTGACGGCCCACCCTGCCGTTTTCTCGCAGATTTACATCAACATGGTGCGCGCCGGCGAGACGTCGGGAACCCTGGAGATCGTTCTTCAACGCCTGGCCGACATCATGGAAAAACAGCAGGAGCTCAAATCCCGGATCCAGACCGCCCTGGCCTACCCCCTGCTCATGACCGCCACCGGCGCGCTGGTGCTTTTTTTTCTGATGACCTTCGTCGTCCCCAGCATCAGCACCATTTTCGAGGACATGGACCAGGTGCTGCCCGGGCCGACCCGGTTTCTCATTGCCGCCAGCGAGGGCTTTAAAAGTTACTGGTGGCTGCTGGTGGTAGTGCTGGTCGTCGCTGTGGTGGCGCTGAAAGCCTTCAGGAAGACCGAACGGGGGCTTGCCACCACCGATCGTCTGATGCTCTCCCTGCCGATCGTGGGCCCACTGCTCAAAAAGATCGCTGTGGCCCGATTTTCGCGGACCCTGGCTTCGCTGCTGGAAAACGGCGTGACCATGCTGCCGGCATTGGAGATCGTCAGGAATATCACCGGCAACCGGGTGCTTTCCGGCCTGATTGAAAATGCCTCCCATGAAGTCGAACGGGGTCAGGGGCTGGGTGTGTCCCTGGCGGCCGATGCGGTTTTTCCGGATCTGGCGGTGCAGATGGTTCAAGTCGGCGAACAGAGCGGTGAACTGGAAGCGATGCTTTACAAAATCGCCGAAGTTTATGAAAATGAGGTCCAGTCATCGATCATGCGCATGATGGCCCTGCTGGAGCCGGTGATGATCCTGGTCATGGCTGCGGTGGTGCTGTTTATCGTCCTTTCCATCTGTCTGCCCATTTTTGAGATGAACCAGCTGGTCGGATAAGTATGGTGGTTGGGTCGGTTGAACTGGTTGGGGCAAGCGTGTGCACTTGATTGTTGCCCTGCATTGGTTTAGTATCCCCACACTAAGCTGAGCGTTTCAAATTTGAAACCCTGCGTAAGTTTAAAGTGATCGATGGCGCTGACTTGAGCGCCGTCCTGCACGGATGGAGGAATCATGACGTTGTCTTTACAGCCAAGAGCGGGCAACCGCCACGGTTTCACCCTGATCGAACTGATGGTGGTCATTGTCATTCTCGGCATTCTGGCCGGCCTGATTGTCCCCCGTATCATGGGCCGCCCGGACCAGGCCAAGCAACTCAAGGCCAAAATGCAAATCGAAAGCATCTCCACGGCCCTCAAGCTCTACCGCCTGGACAACGGGATGTACCCATCCACCGAACAGGGTCTGCAGGCCCTGGTGGATGCGCCCAGCTCCGGCGATATTCCAAGAAACTGGCGCAGCGGCGGGTATCTGGAAAAAGGACGCGTCCCCAAAGACCCCTGGGGCAACGATTTTATCTACCTGAGCCCGGGCATGCACGACGATTTTGACATTATCTCCTACGGCGCCGACGCCGTACCCGGCGGAGAGGGTAAAGATGCAGACATCACCAGCTGGGACGTCGATTGACCCAGCGCCGGCAACCGGGTAGCCCGCCCATGCACCGTGGACCCAGTCAGCGGTTGCGATCCGGTCGGGGACCACGGCAGCCGGCTCCGCGCATCCAGATATCGGCAGGCAAAACGGGTTTGCGGGGCCAGCGGGCCTTTACGCTGGTTGAGATGATCGTTGTCACCGCACTGATCAGCCTCATGCTGGTAGTGGCCATCCCCCGCCTGAGTGGCGGGCTTTTTTCGGACAACAGCAACGAAACCGGCCGCTGGATCATGGCCCATGTGCGCCAACTCAAAGAGCGGGCCGTTCTGGAGCAAAAGACCTACCAGCTGCATGTTTCACCCGATCTCCAGCGGCTCTGGATCACCGACATCGACATGAGCGAAGAAGATGCGGCCATGGCCCGTGACAGCGGCTTCCGCCTGCCCAAGGGGGTGATGATCGACCATGTGGCCCTGTCACCCACCGAACGCTTTTCCAGTGGAACGGTCACCATCGGCTTTTATCCCAAAGGCTATTCGGACCGGGCCGTCATTCGCATGCGAACCGACGACGGCGGCCGCCTGGCTTTTTTCATCGAACCGTTTCTGTACCGGGTCGACATGATCCGAGGTAGCCAAGGATGGTAACCTCAACGAACGGCATCAAACCGGGCGGCCCGATGGGCCCGGCTTGGTCCGGTGGCACCCAAGACGGCTTTACCCTCATGGAAGTGGTGGTGGCTCTGGCGGTGGTGGCCATTGCCCTGACGGCCATCTACCGCATGCACACCCAAACCCTGTTCATGGACGCCAGGGGACGATTCGACACCCTGGCGGCCATGCTGGCCCGCCAGAAGCTGGCCGATATCCAGACGGGGGGGCTGGAAGGTCCCTTCGACGACAGCGGTGATTTCGGTGACGGCCATCCGGGATTCCGCTGGCAGATCCAGAGCGAAAGCGTCACCTCGGACCTGATCAGTGAAGACGGACCGACCCTCAAGCGCATCACCATAAGCATCACCTCCAGCGGGTCGGCATCTGCTTTCGACCTGACCACTTACCGGTACCTGTATGAGTAGCGGGCGCCGATACCAGTGCCTTTCACCGGCCTCGCGCGCTGGGTTTACCCTGTTGGAAATAATGGTGGCCATCTTCATCTTCGCCGTGATGATCACCACCGTATTCGGCTCCTTCCGAGTCGTTTTTTCCAGCACCGACGCCGTCAGCGGCGACGTGGCCATCTTCCAGTCGGCCCGAGTCTGCCTGGAGCGCATGGCCGCCGACCTGACAGCCCTGACCATCTCGCATTATCCGCGCTACACCAAACCGGAGTTCAACGACCCCCTGGACCACTACCGCCTGGTGGGAGATGCGACCGTTGTCGCAGCCAGCAGTTTTGGTCGTCTCCAATTCGCATCCTTGGAACACCTGCCCCTGAACCAGGAGCCACAGCCAAGGATCTGTCGCATCGTCTATTATGTGCACCAACGGGCCGACCGCTCGCTGGTGCTGCGCCGCGCCGACCACGGCTTCCCCTTCCCCGATTTCGAAGAGAGCGAGCAGGACCCTGTTCTGTGCGAAAATATCCTGGCCCTTGAATTCGAATACCGCAACGCGGAGGGCCAAATGAGCGATCGCTGGGACTCGGAATCATCTGAAACCGACTATTCCACACCGCGGTCAGTTGAAATCCGTCTGACGGTGGGGAGCGCTTCCCGACCGATGTCATTCACCACTCGGGTGCCGTTGCATGTCTATCGCCAAGCCGCCGAATAGCGCCCTGGGGCGCTCGCACCGGGGCAACCAGCGCGGGGTGGCGATCCTGGTGGCCATCGGTGTGGTGGCCGTGATGCTCACCGCCGGACTTGAATTGAATCGCCGTATCCGCGGTTCAGTGATCGGCGCCATCCAGGCCGGGGAGCGCCTGGTCCGCGCCGAGATGGCCACATCCGGTGTGCATGCCGCCATGGTGATGCTGATCAATGATCGCAAGCAAAACCAAACCGATACCCTTCAGGAAGACTGGGCCAACCCGGAAAAGGTGGCCGAGATGGTGGAACTGCTCGCGTTTGACAACGGCAGCGTCGATGTCAGCATCATTGATGAGCGCGGCAAAATCCAAATCAACGCCCTCGTCAAATTCCCCGAAGGCCAGCAGTTTTCCGCCGCTCAGCGCTTTCTTTGGGAGCGCCTGTTGGACCGGGTTTTTTCCGTGTTCGAATCGGAGCACGACAGCGACCCCAACATGATCATCAACTCCTTGAAAGACTGGCTGGACCATGGCGATGACGATGCCATCACGGGGTTGAGCGGAGCCGAGTCCGACTATTACCAGGGTCTGGATCCACCCTACAGCGCCAAGAACGGACCCATGGATCACCTGGGGGAACTGGCCCTGGTTCGGGGGGTTACCCCGGAGCTTTTTTCCGGCGCCGGCGGTGCAATCGGCCTCTCATCCCTCATGACGGTCTACGGGGCCTTGGCGACCCCGGACGGCCGCTTTACCTATGACGGCAGGATCAACCTCTCCACCGCAGACGTCACCGTCCTCGCAGCCCTGCTGCCCGCCGAACACGCGGACCTGGCGGAGGCGCTGGCCGACTACCGCACAGCCAAAGCCGACGAGACCTTTATCAACGACATCAGCCGTGTCCAGTGGTACAAAAATGTACCCGGTGCGGGAGAGATCACCATCAATTCCGATCTGATCACCGTCTCCAGCGACCTGTTCCGGATTGTTGCGACTGCCACGCGAAATGCCGGCAGCACCACTATCAACGCGGTTGTGCAGCGTGAAAAAGAGCCAGACACCGGCAGATGGATTTGTAAAATATTGAGTTGGCATGAAGAATGAATTATAGTAATGTGCTTAGATAAATGATGGTCCGGAAACCCGAAACAGATGAACGCCTATGAGCCGCAGGATCCTTGGTCTGGAAATTCGTGAGGCATCAATTGCAGCCGTGCTGCTCGACCGTGGCTTCAAAGGCTGCCTGCTCGAGGCGCAGGCCTATTTCCCCATCCCGGCCGACCCAGGCGCTGATGCAGGCATAAAAACAGCCTTGACCGCCCTGGTGGACCAGCTTAAACCCGCCGGCGCCGCCTGTGTCTTAAGCATCCCGACCACTTGTTTTTCCTTTAGAAACCTTTCCCTTCCGTTTAATGACATCAAGAAGATCCGCCAGATCCTGCCCTTTGAACTGGAGCCCACGCTGCCGACGCCGGTTGAGGAACTGATCTTCGATTTCGAGGCCGTCAAACGAGACGGGCACCAGGATCTTCTGGCCTTTATGGTTCAGCGATCGCAGATCCGGCGCTACATCGAGCTGCTTGAGGCGGTCAATTTAAGACCGGTGGTCATTATGCCCGGGGGATATGCCGCGGCGCGGTTCATCGCCGCTGCAACCGACGATCGGGAAGAATTTCTCCTGATCGACAGCGGTGAAGGCAACCACACCATCTACGTGGTCATTTCAGGCAACATTCGCATGGTCCGCACCCTGCCGGTGGCCGGCGGCGGCTCCCCGGTGATCCGTGGTCTGGAAACCGCTCTGCGGCGGACGCTGACAGGCTTGCAGGAAAGCCTGGGCATCGACGTCAACCCGTCGACGGTTTTTTCCACCGGCCCGCAATCGGACTTGCTCGCGGTCGGCAGCGGATCGCCAACCGTGATGGGCCTGCCGGTGCAAACCCTTGCCGACATGCGAACCTTTTCCCGCTTGATAAAACCACCCGACACGCCCGACTGGAAATCCGGGCGCCTGGACAACGCCCTGGCCCTGGCATTGATGGAAGCCGAGGCCGTCGGCGGTGTTAACTTTTCCTCCGAACGCTCGACGGTCCAATACTACTGGAACGAGTATCGCAGGAGCATCATACTGACCACGGCGTTGATCCTGCTGACCCTGACCACGGCGCTGGTGAGCCAGGCCCTGGCCGTGAGGGGCAGCTCGCAACGGCTGACCGAGTTGGACCGACAGATCGAAACCATTTTCAAAACCACTTTTCCGGAGGTCACCCGGGTAGTCAACCCCCTGCAGCAGATGCAGGTCAGACTCAGAGAAACCGGTGACGGCAGCGGTCTGGAGCGGACCGGTCCCCGCCCCCGCGTGATCGACGTCCTCGATTCCCTGAGCCGGCAGATACCGGCCGCAGTGGATGTTCAGATGAGTCAAATGGTTGTCGGCGCCGACAATGTGGTGCTGTCGGGCCACACCGACTCGTTCAATACCGTGGACGATATCAAGGGTCGGCTGGAAAAAGCCGATCTATTCACCAGTGTGACCATCAGTTCGGCCACGTTGGAGCGGACGGGCAATCGGGTGCGATTCAGAATGAACCTGGAATTTTAAGCAGACCATGGCCATTAAACTCAACCAACGCGAAAAAAGGAGCGTGGCGCTGGCCGCAGCGGTCATTGCCATCTTTCTGGTAATGCAGTTCCTGGTTCTGCCCCTGTTCGAAAAAAACCGTCGCCTGCAGGGCCTGGTCACCACCCGGCAGCAGGAGGTGGAGCAAATGGGGCAGATGCAGGCGGCATACCGCCAACGGGTCGACCGGATGGAGAGTGCCCAACGCTACCTGAAAACACGCCGCCAGGGGTTCACGCTCTTCTCCTTTCTGGAGGGTTTGGCGGGGCAGACCGGCGTAAAAAGCCAGATCGTTTACATGCGGCCGACCACCTCAACCCCCCCGGACAGCCTTTATCGGCTCTCGGTTGTGGAAATGAAACTTCAGGAGATCACCATGTCCCAGCTGCTGGCCTACTTGCACGGCATTGAAACCTCACCGGACATGATCACCATCAAACGGCTCTCGATTACCAGAGGCGAACAGAAGGCAGACTTGATCGACACGATCTTTCAAGTTGAAACCGTGGAGATGTAGAGCGCATCATGACTTCAACGAAGGCCATTTTCCTCTATCTCGCCTATACGCTGGCGGCAGCGGCCTTTTTTCTGTATCTGTTGTTCCCTGAAACGGCCCTCAAGGAATACCTGAACAGCCGGTTGGCAGCCATCGACCCCGCACTGGCCTTACAAACGGCCAAGATTCGCCCCACCCTGCCGCCGGGCCTGAAATTGAGCGGGGTGGTCATTAGCGGCAACGGCACCCGCCTGGCCCATTTTGATTCCGCCCGCATATCACCCGACCTGATCGACCTGCTGAAAGGAAACCAGCGCTTCCGGTTTCAGACCCGCCTGGCCGATGGAACCATCAACGGCCGGGGCGGCAGCGAAACCGCCGAACCACCCGAAACCCTGCGGGTGGAAGCGGACCTGTCGCGAATCCAGTTGGATCGGCTCGACGCCGTCAAGGCCTTGGAACGCTTCAGCCTTTCCGGACTCCTCAACGGAAAGATCATCCACGAAGGGCGGCCCGCAATGGGCCTGACCAGCGGCGCACTGACCGTGTCGGATCTGCGAATCGTCCTCAAAGAGCCCTTTCTCGGCATCAGCGATCTGTTGATGGATCAGACCGAGGCGGAGTTTTCCGTCAACGATCGCAATTTGCGACTCAAAGCCCTGACCTTCGAGGGGCCCTTGCTTCAAGGACAGATCAGTGGAAGCATCGAACTGAGGCAACCCCTGGCGCAAAGCCGACTGAACCTGAGTGGAAACGCCAAACCCCGTCCGGAGCTCTTTACCCGGCTTCCGGACACCCTGCCCCGGGCGCTCGTCAACCCCCGAACGCTGGCAGCACGGGGAGTGGCCTTCCGCATCCGCGGTTCCATTGAGAACCCCGATTTTTCCATGAGATAGCCGATGATACCCAAAGCCCTGTTCATCGTGATCAACCTGGTTTGCATCGCCGTTTCGGTATATATCCTCGTGGGAGGGTTCTACGCAACCATCGCCGCCAGGCTGATCCAGCAGCCGGCAGTGGCCGACCTGCACAAAGACCGGGAGAGTGAAAGCGACGCCCCCCAAATGCCCCTGTCCGCCTACGCGGCGGTTTTGGAACGCAATCTCTTCAATACCCGTTCGGCCACCGAAACCCTGCCCGAGCAAGTGGATGTCGAATCACTGCAGGAGACCAAGTTGAATCTTAAGTTGTGGGGAACGGTTTCCGGCAGTATTGAGGGCGCCTACGCCGTCATCGAAGATGTTGCCGCGCGCGAACAGAACCTCTACCGCTCCGGCGACACCATTCAGACCGCCACCGTCAAGGAGATTTTCAGGGAGAAAGTGGTCCTTACGGTCAACGGCAACGATGAGGTTCTTCAAATGCAGGAACTCGAAACGGGCATGGCCGCTTCCAGGCCGAGCGGACTGCCCGTTCAGACGGCCGCGGCCTCACCCGCCGCCGGCGTCGGCACCCAGCGGGTCTCTCTGAGGCGATCCTATATTGAACAGTCCATGACCGACATGGCCTCACTGATGACCCAGGTGCAAATCCGACCGCACGTCGAAGACGGCGTGCCCTCGGGCTTGGCGCTCTCGAGCATCCAACCCAACTCCATCTTCCGCCGAATGGGTCTGCGAAACGGAGACGTCATCACCGGCGTGGACGGCACCGAAATTGCGTCTGTCGACGACGCCTTGCGACTGGTGGACAATCTTAAATCCGCATCCAGCCTCTCCGTACAGATCAAACGCCGGGGCCAGGATCGGACCATCGAATACAGCATCAGATAGCCGGCCGGGCTCGACCGGGCCCGCTGCCGCTGGAAACGGAAAAAAAAAGACATGGCCATTCAATCCATAACGGATGCTGCAGGAAGACGCGTGATCGCAACCCTGATCGCCACGCTGCTGCTTTGCCTGTTTGCGGCCGGTTCCCCCGCCCAGGATCAGGGTGCGACCGCCAATGCGGCCGACAACAACTCGCAGCGTTTCGTCTCGATTGATTTTAACAACGTGGATATCAGCGTCTTCATCAAGTTCATCAGTGAGCTCACCAACAAAAACTTTGTCATCGACCAGCGCGTCAGGGGCAAGGTGACCATTATCTCCCCTTCAAAAATTTCGGTCGACGAGGCTTACCAGGTGTTTCAATCAGTGCTCGAGGTGAACGGCCTCGCCACTGTGGAGACGGGCAAACTGATCAAGATCATCCCCGCCCCGGAAGCACGCACCAAGAATATCGAAACCCAGACCCAAACCAAAGCAGACACGCAAACCGATCAGATGGTCACCCAGTTGATCCCCTTGCGTTATGCGGACCCCGAAGAGGTTAAGCGGCTCTTCACCCCGATGGTTTCCAAAAACAGCGTAATCCTCTCCTACGGCCCCACCAACACGTTGATGATCACCGACAACTACTCCAACATCGCCCGCCTGATGAAGATCCTGCAAACCATCGACATCCCTGGGGTGGGTCGCGAAATCACCGTCTTCGCGATCCAGAACGCCGATGCGGGCAAGATGCTGCAGCTGCTGGAAACGGTGTTCAAAACCACCCAGGCGCCGGGGCCCCAGGGCGCGCCCATGCCTGCGGACCGGGGGGCCGCCTTTGTGGCCGATGAGCGCACCAACAGCATTATCGTTGTGGCCAGTGAAGACAACACCAACCGCATTCGGGCCATGATCCAGACCCTGGATCAGGAAACCCCCAAAGGCAAGGATAAAATCCACGTTTACTACCTGGAATATGCCGTAGCCGAGGAGGTCGTGGCCGTTCTGCGGGATCTTTCATCGGCCGGCGGCCTCGCAGCGCCCGGCACCAAGGAAGCCCCGGTGGTATCCGAGGCCGTCAACATCACGGCCGACAAAGCCACCAACAGCTTGATCATCACCGCCGATCGCGAGGACTATGCCACGCTGGTCGACATTATCCGCCAGATCGACATCCCCCGCGCCATGGTCTACATCGAAGCGTTGATCATGGAGGTCAATGCCGAAAAGAGCTTCGAACTGGGAACCGAGTGGCAGGTCGGCGACACGGTTTCCCTGAACCGGGACCGCGAAGGCGTTGCCGGCGCCGGATTCAGGGGCGAGGAACCGCCCTTCCAGTTCGGTCTGGGACCGGGGGGAACCTCGATACCGCAGCTGCCGGCCGGTTTTTCACTGGGTGTGTTCGGTGAGGCGGTCAATATCGCCGGCATCTCGTTTCCCAGCATTGCGGCCATCGTGACGGCATATAGCAAGGATCGGGACGTCAACATCCTGTCGACACCCCAACTGCTCACCACCGATAACCAGGAGGCCAGCATTACGGTGGGCAAGAGCATTCCTTTCCAAACCGCCACATCGACCACCAACAACGAAACCTTCAACTCCTTTGAATACCGCGATGTGGGCAAAACCCTGCGGATCACCCCCCAGATCAACAAGGACCGCATGGTGCGGCTGAACCTCTCCCTGGAGGTGTCGGCCCTGGAGAGCACCACCGACTTTCGTCCCACCACCCTGAAGCGGACGGTTGACACCACCGTCATGGTCAAAGACAGCAGCACGGTGGTGATCGGCGGGCTGATTGACGACAACTTTGCGCAAACCGAATACAAGGTGCCCTGCCTGGGAGACGTTCCCGGTCTGGGATGGCTCTTTAAAACCCGTGCCAGAGGCAACGAGAAATCCAATCTTTTCGTCTTCATCACCCCCAAGGTGATCCAGAATCCCAACGAGGCCAGTACGGTATCCCAAATCAAGCGCCAGCAGATCGACGAGATGCACGAGACCCAGATCAAGCTTTACCGGGGCGGAGTTACGACCCCGGCCGCGCCATCGGCAGACGATCAGCCGAAAACCGGGATCCTTCTCAACCAAAATGAGACCCCCGCCACACCCGACGGGCCGCTCTCAGCCGCGTCAACCTCGCTCGGCCCGCCGGCCATGGGGGGTTATGTGATCCAGGTTCGATCCCTGACCGACGAGCTGTCGGCGCTGCAGGCGGCTCAGCGCCTGGAAGCCATGGGTTTTCCAATTCACATCACCCAATCGGATGTAAACGGCAAAATCTGGTACCGATTGCGCACCGACATCTTCCCGGACCTTGCCGCTGCTGAGAACGCCCAGACCGACCTTACCAGCCGGGGCATTGGTGGCACCGTAATCATGAAAACCAGCCCATGAACAAATCCCTGGAAGCCATTTTAAAGCGTAAACACAACGTCCCCGGTGAAGCATTCGCCGACGCGGTCAGGCTCCTCGGCGAAAAGGGCGGCAACCTGGCCGAGATCCTGCTGCGCCGAAAAATCGTCACCGAAACCCAATTGCTGGACGCCTTGAGCGACCAGTATGATATTCCCTTCTGGCCTGAACTGCCCCTGGAGAGTTTTGGAGAGGAGCGCACCCGCAACGTCCCGATCGGTTTTCTCAAGCGTCACGTCATGGTGCCGCTGGTGCTGGCCAACCAGCCGTTGGGAAGCAAGAGCGCCCTGCCGGAGGACATGGTCAATCTCATCGCCGTCAACGACCCTGCCGCCTTCCAGCCCCTGGACGACCTGGCCCGCATGATCGGCTTCAGCGCCTACAATCTGGTGCTCTCCACCAAAAGCGCCATTCTGGCCTCTATCAACCTGCTCTTCGACACCAGTCGCGGCTCCGCCGAAGAGCTGGTCCAGAACATGGAAGATGACGGCCGGACGATCATCAGCGAAATCGAGGACACCGCCGACCTGCTTGAAGACACCAGTGACGCCCCGATCATCAAACTGGTCAACCACATCATCTCCCAGTCCATCAAGGCCCGGGCCAGTGACATTCACATCGAACCCTATCAGGACAGCTTCAAGGTGCGCTACCGTGTGGATGGCATCCTCTACGATCTGCTCACCCCGCCCAAATGGATCCAGCCGGCCCTGATTTCGCGCATCAAGGTCATGGCCAAGCTAAATATCGCGGAAAAACGGCTGCCCCAGGACGGTCGATTAGAGGTCAGAATCGGCAGTCAGAATGTGGATGTGCGGGTCTCGACCCTGCCCACTACGTTCGGCGAGCGGGTGGTCATGCGACTGCTGAACAAATCGGAAGAGGTATTAAACCTCAAAGAGCTGGGGCTCTGCCCCGAAGATCATGAACTGCTCAACATGCTGATGACCCAGCCCAACGGCATCATCCTGGTTACCGGCCCGACGGGCAGCGGAAAGACCACCACGCTCTATTCGGTGCTGTCCACCATGATCAAACCGGATATCAATATCATCACTATTGAAGACCCGGTGGAATACCAGCTCAAAGGCATCAGCCAGATCCAGGTGAACCCCAAAATCGACCTCACCTTTGCCCGTGGTTTGCGTTCGATCGTGCGGCAGGATCCGGATGTGATCCTGATCGGCGAGATCCGCGACAAGGAGACGGCCACCATTGCCGTCCAGTCGGCGCTGACCGGCCATCTGGTCTTCTCCACACTGCACACCAACGACTCTGCCGGTGCCATTACCCGCCTGGTGGATATCGGTGTCGAGCCTTTTCTGATTTCATCCTCCGTGGTGGCGGTGATCGCCCAGCGCCTGGTACGGGTCCTGTGCGACCACTGCAAGGAGGCCTTTTCCCCGGGAGTGATCATGGAAAGCATCGGCATCACCCGGGCTCAGCTGGAGCGTCACACCATTTACCAGGCCAAGGGCTGCGAGCAGTGCTTCAACACCGGCTACCGGGGGCGGATCGGCATATTCGAGATCATGCACCTGAACGATGCGCTCAAGACCCTGATTCTAAAAACCTTCGACGCGACCCAGATCAAGCAATACGCGATGCAAAACAACATGAAAACCCTGCGACGGAGCGGCATCGCCCAGGTGCTGGCCGGCAAGACCACCATCGAAGAGGTCCTGCGGGTCACGCAGCAATAGCCGGCGCCATCAGCACCCCCTCCCCCGGGATTGGATTTCCGGCGCGGCCCTGCCCGCCGATGAAAGGGTCCATGCTGCAACCTACCACGCCACGCTGGCCGGTCCGGATCCTCGCCGCCGTTCTGATACTGATCGCGAGCGCGGTTCATTGCCACGCCCAGCTGATCATCGATGCGGACAGCCAGCACCGCTTTGCCCAATCCCGCTTCGACGCCGGCGCCTTCGACGAGGCGATTGTCGAATTCAACCGCTTCATCCATTTTTTCCCGTCCGACCCCAGAATCCTCCAGGCGCGGTTTCAAACCGGAATGGCCAACTTTTATGCCGGGCGATACCCGGCGGCGGCAGCCATCTTCAACGCCCTGACCGGTGAGCCCGCCCCAGGGACCGTTGCGAGCGACGCTTTTTTCATGCTCAGCCGCAGCCATGCCCGCCAAGGCATGCTCGATCAGGCCATGATCGACCTGCACAACCTGATGGCGCTCTTGCCGGAAGCGGATATCATGGACCGGGCCCGCTACGAACTGGGATGGCTGCATGTGGATCGGGGACAATGGCGCCTTGCCGATGACGCATTCAGCCGCATAACACCCGCCAATCAAGCCCGGTTCCAGATCGGCGGATTGAAGCAGGCCCTGAGCGACAGCGACGCCATCCCATCCAAAAGTCCCTTGACCGCCGGTTTGCTGTCGATCGTACCTGGCGGCGGCCAGCTCTATTTAAAAAGATACCAGGATGCCCTGACCGCCCTGCTGATCAACACAGGCCTGGCCTGGGCCGCTTGGGAAAGCTTCGACAACGACCTCAACGCCCTCGGCGGCATCATCGCTTTCGTGGGATTGGGTTTCTACACCGGCAATATTTACGGCGCCGTGGCCGGCGCCCACAAGTTCAACCAGGACCGCAACCGGGAGTTCAAGGAGCACCTCAAGCAGCGGCGCCAGCTCTCCTGGTCCCTGGCGCCGACACCCGCGGGCGCTGTGGCGCTCTTTTTGACCATCAACTTTTGATCAATGGTTTCACCTGCCTCACCCATCCAGATCCTGGCGAGTAGAGTCGTGCGGGTTTCGCTGCTGGCAGCCCTGTTCATGATCATGGCCGGCATCGGCGCTTACCTGACCCTGACCCTGCTCTTCGACGCGGCAGAACCGGTGGTGGTTCCCGATCTGGTAGGCAAGGAGGTGTTGGTCAGCCTCGAAATCCTCTCCGACCTGGGTCTCAACACCCGCGTCAAAGGCACCGCTTACCACGATCACCTGCCCAAGAACCATGTCATCGATCAGGATCCGGAACCGGGAGCCGCCATCAAACAGGGGCGGGATGTAAAAATCCGGGTGTCGCGCGGGTCAGAGCACGTCGTCATGCCCAATCTGATCGGCATCTCCCTTCAACAGGGACAGATTCTGTTGACCGAAAACGGTCTTTGCCGGGGTGCCGTGTCCCATCTGTCCCGCCTGCGGGAAGCAGCGGACCAGGTCATCGCTCAGTACCCGGCTTCCGGGAAAACAGTGCCCCGAAACAGTTGCGTCGATCTTCTGGTCAGCCGGGGGCCGGTAGCCCCGACCTTTGCCATGCCCGACCTGAGCGGGTTTTCTCTGGAGCGGGCCATCCGCCACTTGGAGCAGCAGCGATTGACATTGGGAAGCATTCACACCACGCACACGGTCACCGCTCCCCTGGAGGTGATCGTGGGCCAGGTGCCGTTGCCCGGACACCCGACAGCCCCGGGCAATCGGGTCGACCTGACGGTCAACCGGCCCGCGACCGCCCGGCGGCCCGGTGATCCATTGGCCCCGAACCCGGTGGCGCTGTTTCGATTTTCCCTGGAATACGGATTCTTGAATCAACGCGTCCAGGTCAGCATGAACCGTCCGGGTCTGTCGATCCGTCTGTTGGACCAATTTTTCTCTCCGGGGCAGGAGATCTGGCTTTTGGTGCCCAAAAGTGGTAACCCCACCGTACTGGTTTATGTCGATGGCCGGCTGGTGGAGAGCCGGATCATGGATGGCGACTGAGCCGGATTCGGAATTCTGGTCCTGGATTTCGTCGTGTCGTCTACAGCCAGCGCCAACCACACTGGACCTGACCCAAAGGGCCCGGTTCTTTAGGAGCAATAACTAATGAAATCGATTGCACCCTCAATTTTGTCAGCTGATTTTTCCAGACTCGGGGCCGAAATCCAGGCCGTGGAAGCCGCCGGTGCCGACTGGATTCACGTTGATGTCATGGATGGCCGCTTCGTTCCCAACATCACCATGGGACCGCTGGTGGTCGAGGCGGTGCGCCGGTCGACCCGGCTGACCATCGACGTCCACCTCATGATTGAATCCCCGGAGCGCCACATCGCCGCTTTTGCCGATGCCGGTGCCGACCTCATCGCCGTCCACCAGGAAGCCTGCCCCCACTTGCACCGGACCGTTCAGATGATCCGCGAGAAAGGGGTCCGCCCTGCCGTGGCCCTGAATCCGGCCACACCCCTGGAATGCCTGGAGTGGATCGTGCAGGAGTTGGACCTGATCCTGATCATGAGCGTCAACCCCGGTTTCGGCGGTCAGCAGTTCATCCCCTCTGCCCTGGACAAGGTGGCCCGGCTGCGGTCCATGATCCACCAGCGGGGACTCTCGACCCTGATCCAGATCGACGGCGGCGTCAATGCCGACACCATCGGCCGCATCTCCCAGGCCGGCGTGGACGTGTTCGTGGCCGGCAGCGCCATATTCGGGAGCCAGGACTATACCCGGACCATTTCCGAACTCAAGGCCAAATGGTAGCACAGGACAACCATGCGCCCGCGGGCAATACCGCTGCACTCCAGGCCGATTGGGAGCGCCGGGTTCTGCGCGGCCTGCTGGCCGAGTGGGAAAGCGCCTGGTGGCTGCTGCCCGAGCCCATTCGCCGCTGCGTCCGCAAACCCTTTTTCACCCTTGAGGAACTGCCGGGCCGACTGGGTTGCTGGAACCCCGGCAAGCGTGAAATCAGCCTCAACCGGGAAATCGTCAACACCCATCGTTGGGATGATGTCAAGGAGGTACTGCTTCACGAGATGGCCCACCAGGTGGCCCATGAAGGTCTGAAAGCCACCGTGGAATCCGGCCATGGCGACCGCTTCCGACAGGCCTGCCGCCTGCTCGGCGCCAACCCTGCCGCATCGGGGACCTACCCCACCCTGCATGCGCGCCTGCACCGCGGGGAGGTGCTGAGCGACCAGGACCGTATCATGGTCAAAATTCACAAGCTCATGGCCCTGGCTGAAAGCAACAATCCCAACGAAGCCCATGCCGCCATGTGCAAAGCCTACGAACTGATCTCGCGTTATCACCTGGATCAGATCGAGCGCGGAGCCGTTCAGGAGTATACCAGCATTTTTTTGGGAAAACCCCGCCTGAGGCATTTTCGTGAAGCCTACCACCTGGCCCACCTGCTTCAGAACTATTATTTTGTCCAGGGGATGTGGATCCGGGCCTGGGTCATGGAAAAATGCAGAATGGGGCGGGTGCTCGAGATCAGCGGATCACGCACCCATGTTCAGATTGCCCAATATGTCCACGACACCATTTGCCGTTACGTCAACGCCGCCTGGGTCGACTATGGGGGGGGCGACCGACTGAACCGGTACCGCAAAACCGATTTTGCAGTCGGCGTCATCGAGGGGTTCGCAACCACGTTGGAGCTGGCATGCGCCCCAGGCGCCGGCACCGACAGCACCCGTCTGCCGGTTCGTTTGGCAGACCCGGCCCTGACGTGCTACATGGGGCAGCGTTACCCCCATGTGCGCGCCATTTCAAGGCGGGGGCCCCAACCCGACGCCCAGGTGCTGGCGGACGGGAGAGAAAGCGGCCGAAAACTGGTAATCGCCAAAGGCATCACGCGCAAAGAGGGCTTCACCAATCAATTACTCGAATAGCAGGGGAGGACCGTGACCGAAAAACCATCCCAAAAGAAGCCGCTGCATGTGGT
This sequence comes from Desulfosarcina sp., assembly GCA_046484885.1. Taxonomy (GTDB): domain Bacteria; phylum Desulfobacterota; class Desulfobacteria; order Desulfobacterales; family Desulfosarcinaceae; genus Desulfosarcina. The sequence continues at coordinate 25,481 of JAWOIA010000209.1, forward strand.
CACCATCGGCGGCGGCAGCGGTCAATACGCCCTGCTGGCCGGCCTGAGACGGTTGGCCGGCATCCGCATCAGCGCCGTGGTCTCCATGATGGACAGTGGGGGCAGCACCGGCCGGCTGCGCGACGAATTGGGCACACTGCCTCCCGGTGACATCCTCAAGTGCATCCTGGCCCTCTCGCCCCATCAAGAAGCGGTGCGGGCCATCTTTCAAAAACGCTTCAAAAAAGACCGACGCCTCAAAGGCCACAACGCGGGCAACATGCTGTTGACCATGCTCTCGCGCTACACCGGCAGTTTCCCCGCCGGCGTGCAGGCCCTGGCTGAAATCCTGGATGTCAAGGGCGAGATCCTCCCGGTCACCATTGACCGCGCCACCCTGGTGGCGGAACTGACCGACGGCAGCCGGATTTTCGGTGAGAATGCCATCGACACCCCCCGGGGACACCAGCGTGAGACCATCCGGGATGTCTACCTGGTTCCCCACCACAGTGACGCCATCGCCGTCTACCCGCCGGTGCTGGCAGCGGTCGCCGATGCCGACATCATCATTCTGGGGCCGGGCGACCTTTTTACCAGCATCATTCCCAACCTCATCGTTCCCGGTCTGCGGGAAGCGCTCAGCGCCATCAATGCACCCATTTACCAGGTGGTCAACATCATGACCAAATTCGGCGAGACCAACGGCTATCAGGCCGGCGATTTCATCCGCACGTTGGAAGGCTTCACCGGCCGCCGCATCGACGGTGCCATCATCAACACCAGTCGCCCGGACGCCCGTTCACTGACCCTTTACCGCCAACAAAAGTCTGATTTTGTGGAGATCGGTCTGCCGCCGGCCGGGTGCCGCTTGATTCAGGAAGATCTGCTGGAAAGCTCAGGCGAGATCATCCGCCACCACCCCCAGAAGCTCGCGGCGGTGATTGGACGCATCCTTTTCGAAGCATGATCCCGGGCGGCCGCTGTTTTGTTTGCGGCGCTTCATTCAAATCACAATTGTAATGGTACGATATTCTAACGGAATAAACCCGCAGAGAAGCCGCCAGCGCTTCGTTCGCGTATACGGCGAGGTGCTCCAAAACCTCCGCTTCGTTTGCGTCCGAAATCCGCGTCCACTATAAAAAAACGTCCTATCCCGGTTGACAGCGGCCAGGCGGATTGAAAATGGAGACCTGATTATGAAGACGATCCTTGCTGCGGACATCGGTGGAACCAACAGTCGCTTCGCCCATTTCCAGACCGATCCGGAAATGGGGCTGTCACTGGTTGAGACCCTCTGGCTGCCCACCGGCGAAGCGGACGCTTTCGCTCAGCTGCTGGAGCAGTTGCGCGCCAGCGACTTTTCCCTGAAAACCGACGCAGCCGATATTGCCGTTATCGCTGTGGCCGGGCCGGTCGAGCGCGGTTCCTACTGCGCCCCGCCCTACATCGCCTGGGATATCGATTTGGCCGCAAAAGATGTTGCGGAAACCTTTCAACGGGCGTTGCTGATCAACGACTTTGTGGCCCAAGCCTATGCCTGCCGGTCACCGGCGGCGGGATCCGCCCGTCGCATTCTGCCCGGAGAGAGGGTGTCGAGTGCAACCGTCGGCGTTATCGGCGCCGGCACGGCCCTCGGTAAAGCGGTCTTGATACCCCGGGGCAACGGCCTGTTTTCAGCACTGCCCTCCGAAGGGGGCCACGGCTATTTTCCTTTTCTGACCCTGCGGGAATTTGCCTTTCAAGAGTTTTACCGGCAAAACAGCGGGCTGGACCACATTACCGGCAACCTGGTGGTGTCCGGTCGCGGGCTGCGCTATCTCCACTGGTTTCTCACCGGCAAGGATCAGTCGCCTGAAGCGGTGACCGCCCAACTCGCCCCCGGGTCAGAGACCTTGGCCTGGGCGGCGAAATTCTACGGGCGGGTCTGCCGGGACTTTGCCCTCGAGGTGCTGGCCCGGGGCGGATTGTACATCGCCGGGGGAGTGGCGGCCCGAACACCTGAATTGGTAACCCATGACAATTTCCGTAAGGAATTTTTGGATTCTGCGACCATGGGTCATATATTGTCCACCATACCGGTCTTTTTGATGGACAACCAGGACAGTGGATTGTGGGGGGCGGCCTTTCATGGGCAGCAGCTCTTGGGAAAAGGATAAAAGCGATGACCCAGCAAAAGCGAAAAAAATGGCTCGGCAAGATCTTGCTGGTCAGTATCATTGTGCTCGGCGCGATCGCCTTTCGCTATTTTGATTTGGGGCAGTACCTCTCCCTGGAATACATCAAAGCGTCTCAGGAAAAATTCCAAACTCTTTATCAGGCGCACCGCTTACCGGTAATTGCCGCCTACATGGCGATATACATCCTGGTCACGGCACTGTCGCTGCCCGGGGCCGCTGTGATGACGTTGGCCGGCGGCGGGCTCTTTGGTCTGGCCATCGGGACGGTGGTGGTCTCCTTTGCCAGCACTGTCGGCGCCACCTTGGCCTGTCTGGTATCGCGTTTTCTCCTCCGCGACTGGGTTCAGAACAAATTCGGCGACAAGCTGGCGCCCATCAACGCCGGCATTGAAAAAGAGGGTGCCTTTTATCTTTTTTCCCTTCGTTTGGTGCCGATTTTCCCGTTTTTTGTGATCAATCTGGTCATGGGACTGACCCCCATCCGGCTGTTTACCTTTTTCTGGGTGTCCCAGATCGGAATGCTGGCCGGAACCATCGTGTATGTCAATGCCGGCAAAGCGTTGGCCCAAATCGATTCCCTGTCCGGCATCCTCTCGCCGGGCCTGCTGATCTCCTTTGCTCTGCTGGGCCTTTTCCCGATCACTGTCAAAAAACTGCTGGCGGTCTACAACCGAAAGTTCAGGGCGGCTCCGGATATCCGCACGGAAAAGAACACGGGAAACAACCGCATCGAGAAAGGTGAAAACAATGCCGGATAATGCGCGTCCAAAATAGGAGGTCATCAATGGCAACCGCCGAAAAGGGCATCGCAATCGACACCTTCACCCGGCAGCTGAGCGCGGTCGACCGGTCAATCCTCGACGGCAGCGCCGACGGCCTGGCGCAGATAACAGCACCGGCCCGTCGGCCCTGAAACCAGGGTTACGGGCAATGGTTGATCCACCCTTTGATCAATGTGAAAGGAAGTATGAAATGAGCAAAACCTACTATGAACCGCGCGACCTGGACGACTTTCCCCATATTGGCGAATATGCGCCCGAACCGGGTGCCAAATTTTTCGAATACTATGCGGCGGCAACCAGCGCGGGAAAGCTCAGCGAGCGCGAAAAAGCCTTGATTGCGCTGGCGGTGGCCACCGT
>JAWOIA010000026.1:0-3847 GCA_046484885.1 Desulfosarcina sp.
CCGCCGACGGTGAGGGTGTTGACCATCTCGGTGGTGAAGTCGGCCCGGATCTGGATGGTGGACAGGCTCGAGGAGAGCTTCTGGGCTTCGGTGCGCAGAGCCTGGATAGCCGTTTCGATTTGGACAATCCCCGCGTCGATGTTAGAGTTATTGGTAAAATCTGCTACATCTACCGTTACGCCTGCAATGGATCCTACGGCGGTCGAAGTGGCGCTGAAGCCGTCAACGGTGAGGGAACTGGGAGTAGCGACATCTTCGTTAAAAACAACGGTGATAGATTCACCATCGAGCAGATTCTGACCCCCGTAGCTCGCGTCGGCTGCCAATTCTGCAATCTGAGTGCGAATTGTATCGAACTGGATTGCCAAATCAGGGGCGTTGGTTGAGGTTTTGGCGGCCGAGGCCAACGACTTCATCTGGTTGAGCATGGCCGTGATGTTCTCGATGCCGGTGTTGGCGGCCTCGATGACCTTGATGGCCTCGCTCATGCCGTCTTTCAGGGCCGCCAGGTCGCCGGCGCGGTTGTGGTGGTCCTGGGCCTTGAAGAAGTTGACCGGGTCGTCCAGGGCCGAGTTGACGCGCTTGCCGGTGGCCAGGCGGTTCTGGGTGGTCTGCATCATCTTGTCGACGCCCTGGAGGGCGAGCAGGTTGCTTCTCATGCCGGCGGTCAATGCGATACTCATGGTGTTTCTCCTTTTCTGGGGTTGTGCGTTGCGGCCTTCTGGCCGTCAGTGAGGGTGAAGCAGCGCAGTCATGATCGGTTTTGCCTTGAGGCCTCCCTTCGAGATGTATTTGCGCTGAGCAACCTTAATATCGTTCCGCCGGGGAATTTTCTTTAGGAAAAAACGCACCACCATCGTCAGCCCGGCGATTGTGGAAGCGCTTTTTATGCATTTTGCAAAATACTTGCTATTTGCAAATATTACCACCTCGACCGCTTTTCCGTTCGGACTCTGGGTGGCAAAAACAGTCCATGAGGGTGCAATGGCGGACCATTATAACGATAACTACCTGGGATAACAATATTAATAATAACCTATTGGTATCACCAAACTACCAATAGCCCACGGTTCTGAGCCGCTCGGCGGTGATCGAAAGTTGCAAAATGCAAAAAAATTCTTCCTAAAGTGGCACTCGCCTGGGAGTGGAACAAGCGCCTGGGCCATCTTCAAATAAAAATTAGGTAAAAAATTCACGGTTGCCCCAACACAACCGCTAAGCTGAAAAAAACGCCCGGCATCTAGATGTTGGGCCCAACCGCCGCTCCCACGCGCGCAGTGTCAAAAAAAATTCGGCCAATCGACCGGCACTTCGGTTTTCGGCAGCAAAATTGCTTTCCTTCCGGGCATCCCATTTATTAATGACATCTTCTTACAATCAAGGATCGAGCAAACAGGAGGCGCGTACGTGCAAACTTCAGCGGTGATCGACGACATGGAAGTGGATGAGGCCGGTGGTGATGGGCAATTTCGCTTGGGTGAACCCGACGCCTTTACGGGCATCGTCGGTCAGAGCAGGAAGATGCGAGCGGTTTTCGAGCTGGCGCGGCGGGTGGCCGACAGCGACAGCACGATCCTGATCAACGGCGAAACCGGCACCGGCAAGGGGCTGATCGCCCAGGCCATCCATCAGCACTCCTATCGCCGCAACCAACCTTTTGTCTCGATCAACTGCGGCGCCATTCCCGAAAATCTGTTGGAAAGCGAGCTCTTCGGCCACGTCAAAGGCGCCTTTACCGGCGCCACCGGCAACAAGGTCGGCAAGTTCGAGGCCGCCGACGGCGGCACCATCTTTCTGGACGAGATCGGCGACATGAGCCAGGATCTGCAGGTCAAAATCCTCAAGGTGCTCGAAGAACGCTGTTTCGAGCCGGTCGGCACCTGCAGGACCGTCAAGGTCAACGTCCGCATCATCGCCGCCACCCACCGCGAATTAGAGGAAGAGGTCCAGAAGGGTCATTTTCGTGAAGACCTCTTCTACCGTCTCTTTGTTATTCCGATCACGCTTCCGGCCTTGAGGGATCGACGCTCGGACATTCCCCATTTTGTCCGCCAGTTCATGCGGCAGCTCAATCGCAGCAAGAAGACGCGCGTCGACTCGATTTCCGATGCAGCCCTGGATGTGTTGATGGGGCACGCCTGGCCCGGCAACGTGCGCGAACTGGCCAATCTGATGGAGCGCATGGTGGTGATCAAGGGCAGCGGCCAGATCGACCTGGATGACCTGCCCGCCAAAATGAACCATGCCGCACCGGCCAATCGTTTATCGGCCCCGGAGATCACCGCCGACGGGCTTTGCCTCAACACCGCCGTCAGCGAATTTGAAAAGCGCCTGATTTACCAGTCCCTGGAAAAAGCCAAATGGGTAAAAAACAAGGCCGCCCAGCTGCTGCAGGTCAAGCGAACCACGCTGGTCGAAAAAATCAAACGCTATGAACTGCAAAAATGCGCCTGATGGCGGCCCCGATCGCCGCTGAGCCGGCCTTGTAGGTCGGCGGTTAGGCCCCGCGGCTGCAACCGCCGCCTGCCTGTCAAGGCGGTGACAGAACGCCCTTGCATTGACACCCATTGGACCGCTCATTTTAGCGGCAATGGACCGTATCTCCGCACTGCCACACCGAGATAATCAAAAAAACCATATGAAAACGGGTTGTTGAAAGTTTAACCAACGACCTGGCGACTCATCGAGCGCCGATGGCAGCTAATTTGCACAGTCTGCTTGGCGACGATGGTTGAACGCATCCGCCAACCCCTATCCTTATAGAAACCCGATGGCTCCGATTTACGCCCTGCTGGTTGTCAAGGACCCCACGCTTCGCAGTGAGTGGTGCGCCGTTCTGGAAAAAAACGGCCGGCTGCACCTGACGGCCTGCGCCCTGGCCGAGGAGGCGCTGGGGCTGCTCCAGAAACAGCCGTTTCAGATTTTTTACACCGACCTGAAGCTGAATGACGGCTGCGGTGTCGATCTGGTGCGGCAGGTCAAACAGCGTTGCCCGGCCATTTACCCGTTGATGGGGTCCTCGGGCGGCAGCGCTCAGGACGTGATCGCCGCCATGCAGGCCGGGGCGGTCGATTTCATCATCGACCCCTGGCAGACCGAGCTGATCGAGACCGCCATCGAGAAGGCTGTGGGGGACCTTTCCAAGCAGCCGGGGACGGCGACATCGGGTTGGAAACCCGGACCGGCCTTCCTCACCCAGGATGAGGCTTTAGGCAACATGCTGGCAATGGCCAAAAAGGTGGCCCCCAGCACGGCCACGGTTTTGGTCAGCGGTGAAAGCGGCACCGGTAAAGAACTGCTGGCGTCGTTCATCCACGCCCACAGCAACCGGGCCGCTGAACCCTATGTGGCCCTCAATTGCGCGGCCTTGCCTGAACAGTTGGCTGAAAGTGAATTGTTCGGCCACGAAAAGGGGTCCTTCACCGGAGCCATATCCCGCAAAATCGGCAAATTCGAGGGTGCAGCCCGGGGGACCGTGGTGCTGGACGAAATCACCGAAATGGCCTTGCCGCTGCAGGCCAAATTGCTGCGTGCCCTGCAGGAACGCGAAATTGTGCGCCTGGGCAGCAACCGGCCCATTCCAATCCAGGCCCGGGTGATTGCCATCAGCAACCGCGATATCAAACAGGCGGTCCACAACGGAGAGCTGCGCGAGGACCTCTTCTACCGTCTGAACGTCATTCCTTTGACGATCCCACCGCTGCGGCAACGGAAAAACGACATTCCCCTGCTGGCGGGTCATTTTTTAACCATCGACGACATGCACGCAGCCGGTCCGCCGCCCAGCGGCAGAGTGCCGAAGAAAGGCGGTTTGCGGGGGAAGAAAGCGGTGCCGGGGCAGAACGTC
>JAWOIA010000125.1:0-3619 GCA_046484885.1 Desulfosarcina sp.
TCCGCCTGCAGCAGTCGATCGCCGCTCTGGGCCACCATGACCGGATCCAGCACAATATTGGACATCTTGTACTCGCGCAGCCCGTCGGCCACCACGCGGATCGATGCCGCCGAAAAAAGCATACCGATCCGGAACTTGAAGCCATGCCGGCACGGCTGGCCGTCGAGCGGGACCGGGTGCTGGCCGAGGCCCATGAGGATGCGGCCCGGAAACAGGCTGAAACACTCTACAAAGATGCCATGGCGGGTGTTTCACGCCAGGATGTCGAAGCCGTGAATAACGGATATGCCGCCCTCAGGCAGCTTTACGTTCAACTGACCCTGCAGTACGAACTGCGCATCGTTTCCCGTCCGGACACGCCCAGCGGTGTGTGGAGAATCCCTCCCAACAACCCCAACGCGCGCAACTACTACATTCTCGTTGAGGCCGTTACCGCCGACGGCCAGCGGCTTTCCCTGCCTGTCACCAGTGAAGAAGACGGCAAGACCAATACTGTTGAGCTGTGGGGGCTGCGGGTGGAACCCGCCGTTTTCGAACAGGTCAAACGCGACAAGATGGACGACGGCATCATCAATCGCAATCTGTTCGGGGTCAAAAAAAACGGGTATTTGTCCGCCCAGTACGTTATCCCGACCACCGGTGGAGCCATTACCCGTTGGTAGCGCCGCTTGGCGGGTCTCCGATAATTCCCCGAGGCGTGCGGGCGGAAAAAATTAATCCCTGCCGTCAAGGGCATCCGAGCCCTGCCTGAAATAACCGTCACCTGTCAATAAATGCCCTTGTTCGGCGAGGAGTTTTGCAAAATGACCACCGGCAGAGACATCCTGCAGGAAATCAGCAACCATGTGCTGCAGATCCAGACCCGAATTGCAGAGGCCAACCGGGAGTTGGATGAGCTGAACGCCCAGTTTAACCGCTCGCGCATCGAAACGGCGGAGCAGTACCGCGAACTGGCCAAATTCAGACTGGATGAAATCAAGGTCGGCAACGTGACGGCTCGGCTCAACAAGGCCTATTTGGCTGTGCCAGCGTTCTTGGAGCAACACCAACAGGCGGTGGAAGCGCTTGAAAAGGATATCACCCGGAGCCAACAACACCAGCAGATGCTGAATCAACAGCGCGAAACCGGCCGTGATACACGCGACCAGGCTGCCGACGCGCTTGAAACGCAGCTCGAAAAAAGCCAAGCGGCCCTTGAGGAGACCGACAGCTATCGACACCAGCAGGAAAAAGTGGCCGCTGCGGTTGTAGTGGCCGGCCGGGCTGATGAAAAAGCGTCCCAAGCCGAAACCGACCTGGTCAGCAAGGGCCGGCCGTACCAGGAGGATGCCCTTTTTATGTACCTGTGGGACCGCGGGTACCTCACCCCCGACTACCACCACGGCGAAATCGTCCGCATGCTGGACGAGTGGGTGGCCCGGCTCATCCGTTTCAAGGAGGCACGGACCGATTATCACATGCTGAACGAGCTTCCAAAGCGCTTGAGGGAGCATGCCACCCGAACGGCCGAGGAGGCAGAGCGCCAGCGGCAATCTCTGTTGACAATGGAAAAACAGGCGGCCGAAAAAGATGGTGTGCCCGCATTGCAGGCTGCCTTGGATGCAGCTGAAAAACAGCTTCAGCAAATCAATGATCAGGTCCAAGCCGAGGAGAAGCGATACCGGGAACTGCTGCACCAAAAAAACAACTTTTCGGCCGGAGAGGATCAATACACCCGAAAGGCCGTCAACATGTTGGCCGCCGAACTGGCGCGTGAAGACATCATCGCGCTTTTTCAGCAGGCCCAACGCACACCCCGGTCCGTGGATGATGCCATCGTGTTGCGGATTGACCAGCTGCAGCAGGCGCAAAAGACCTTGACGAATCGAATTTCCGAGCTGAAAACCAGCCAGCAGCAGCAGCGAAATGCGCTTGAAGAGCTTGCTGACCTGCGTGAAAAGTTCCGTCGCAGCAACTATGACGCCCATCATTCCTCTTTCCCCCCCAACCTCGGACTGGGCATCCTGCTGGGGGAGATGCTGCGCGGCAGGATGTCATCGGGCAGGGCCTGGGAGCGCATCGACCGCGCCCAAAAGTGGGATACACCCAAATCCGGTCGGGCCGGCGGCGGCTTTGGGGGGTTCGGCGGTGGCGGGTTTCGCAGTGGCGGTGGCTTCGGCGGTGGCGGGTTTCGCAGCGGTGGAAAGTTTTAATCCATTGCGCGCTATGGATCAACCACTAGGCCCCAGCCTGAGAAAAATCGCAACCCCGCAATCGGATCGATCGCCACCGGTGAACATCACCATCATATGTCATTGCCGTTACAACACCCAATGGGGCCGCTCGGCAACCCAGGCGTCGACGGTTTCGCGCAGCCAAGCGTCCAAACCCCGGGCCAGGTAAAAGGTGGGCCTGAGCAGGTCTGCATTGGGTTCGATCACCCCTTCACGGACGGCAATGCGAGCCAGATCGGTATAGGGGTAAACCCGCGGCCCGACCGTCACCTTGAGCGCATCCAGCTTGAGGCGATCGGCAAACGCCAGGCTCTCCAGCACGCTGTTGCGGGTCTCCCCCGGCCCGCCCAGCAGGAGGAATCCCATGCGGCCGATGCCGGCATCGGCCAGAAACCGGTTGGTGCGCTGGATATCATCCGGCGAGAAGCGCTTGTGCATGCCATCCAGGATCGTTCGAACCCCGCTTTCAAACCCCAGTGACACCTCCCGGCACCCGGCCCGCGACATGGATCGGGCCAGGGTTGCGCTGACCTGGCCGGGGTAGAGAATGGCCCGCCACTGAATGCCCAGGTGCGCCGCGGCCAGACGTTCGCACAGGTCATGCGCATAGCCCGTGGGCAGGTTGAAGACGTTGTCCACAAAATAGACCCGGGAATAGCCGGCCGCGCGCCAGCGGCCAAGGGCATCGACCACGAACGCCGGGGAGCGCTTGCGAATCAAACGACCCTCGATGGTGGAGGTCGAGCAGTAGCTGCAGTTCAGTGGACAGCCCCGTCGGGTCTGGATGGGCAAATAGTAATCCGGGTCCCGGGCCAACTGGGGATCGAACAACTCCGGCCCGGGGAGTGCAAAGCGGTCCAGGTCGCGGGCATAGGTTGGCCGGGCCTGAAGCCCCCGGCCCCGAAGGACCAGGCCGGGCACCCCCACGGTCGGGGCCGATGACCCCAACCGTTCGAGCAGCATGGCAAAGGCCGCTTCACCCTCGCCCTGGATTCCCATGTCGGCCCCGGTGTAGTCCAGAACCGCCTCCGGAAAGATGCTGTAGCCGGCGCCACCCAGCACGATAGGCGCCTGGGCGTGCGCCCGGCAGAACGCCACCACATCCCGGGCCGACTCCAGCAAAAAGCGGGGTGCGGCGCTGAACTGATCGTCGATGTTGCGAATGGAAATACCGATGATCTCGGGCGGGGGTTCGACAAGGGCCTCCCGAAGAAGGGATTGCCACGTTCCGACGGCCATCAGATCGAGAAACCGCACCGCATGACCGGCCGCCTGGAGGGTCACCGCCACGCAGCCAAGTCCCATGGGGAGCGTGGGCATATTGATTTTTTCCGCTCCAGATCATCCCAGGTCCGGTCGTAAGCACCCGATGGACCCTGGTCTTTACTCTCATTGCCAACCACTTC
>JAWOIA010000253.1:0-3495 GCA_046484885.1 Desulfosarcina sp.
GTCATGGTTATTTCAAAGTTGATCCGCAGGGAGCGGTTGTCCAGGTTGGCGGTGCCGATGCCGGCCAGGGCATCGTCCACCAGAAACACTTTCTGGTGCATGAAGCCTTCGCGGTAGGTGTACATGCGCACCCCGGCCACAGCCACTTCGGCCAGGTAGCTGTGGGCCGCCCACCACACCACGCGCTTGTCGGGATTGGCCGGAATCATAATGCGCACGTCGACGCCGCGCAGGGAGGCCAGTTGAAGGGCCTTGATCACGGCCACGTCGGGCACGAAATAGGGCGTTAGAATCCAGCATCGCCGCGTCGACGTGTTGATGGCCTGGACCATCATCAGAGAGCCGCTTTCGACCAGGTCGCCGGGGCCGGTGGGAATGCACAGCACCGGTTCGTCACCGCAGATGGGCGGCGGTGCCCAGGATACCTCGGGCAGCTGCCCGCAGGCCCAGTGCCAGTCCTCGACAAAGGAGAGCTGCAGGGCCAGGGTCACCGGGCCGGCCATCTTGACATGGGTGTCCCGCCACCAGGCAAAGCGGCGACCCTTGCCCAAATACTCATCGCCGACATTGTGCCCGCCGACCCAGCCGACCTCACCGTCCACCACCAGGATTTTGCGGTGATTGCGAAAATTGATGCGGAAGCGGTTTAGCCAGCCGCTGCCCACCCGGAAAACACCCACATGCACACCGGCGGCCCTCAGCTCCGCCGTGTAGGATCGCGAGAGCATGACCGACCCGAGGCGGTCATAGAGAAAGTACACTTTGACCCCGGCCCGGGCCCGTTCGATCAGGGCCGACTTGAAGCGGTTGCCCAGCTCGTCGGCATTGACGATGAAAAATTGAACCAGGATATAGTTCCTGGCCTCGGCGATGCCTTCGAGCATGGAGTCGAAGGTGGCCTCGCCGTTGATCAGCAGGGTGCAGCGGTTGCCCTTCATGACCGGAAACTGGTAGATGTGGCTCAGAACGTCGATCTGGGGCGTCTCCTTGACCATGAGAACCCCAAGGCGCTGATCCTGGCGCAGCTGCTTGCCCAGGTGATGAATTTCAGCAGTACCGTATTGATGGGCCATAGCGTAGTCCTGGATTCGCCGGGCCCCGAAAATCAGATAGAGAAAAACAGCCAGGTAGGGGAAGAAAAAAAGAGCCATGACCCAGGCGATGGTTCCCTGGCTGGTCCGTCCGTTCATGATGGCATCGAATATGAAAAAGATGCCGAGGCCATGCAGAACCAGCGGTATCAGCAGCACCCAGTACTCCATGGTTACCTGAATCAATGCCATTTCAGACCGCCTCGCCGATCAGCCGACCGTGGGGTGGTGGTTTGGATGGACACTACCTCGCATCGTTTACCACATGATTCCCTGTATTTGCAATAAAAGTCGAGTCTTTCCAGCCTGAGCGATCGCAGGGGTGGGTCACGTGCAGCGCAAATCCGCTTTTCGATGCAGCGCTGATGGTAAAACAGGGCCTGGCCCGCTGGGCTTGACCCAGCTTACGGTGAGGGAAAAACCCGCCCTTGTTCGGCTTCGCGGCAGCATTCGATCGCCCGCAACCCGGCAGGAGGCCATTTCAGTGCGGCCAAACCGACTAATGGGTTGACTTGTTTGGGCTGACATGGTTATTAAAAAGTAGTTAAAACGATTATCTATTACGCAGATGCCGCTCCCAATGTTGTCGAACCGATCAACCCGGTTCTTACTCGTATCAGGAGGTGTGTATGCGTCGAACCGTCCTTTTCAGTTTAACCCTATTACTGTTGCTGGCCGGCGGCAGCCTGGCGGCGGATACCATCTACACCTGGACGAATGCCCAGGGAGTCAGGCATTTCTCCAACACCAGGCCCCCCGACGATGCCGAGAAGGTGGAAACCATCGAAGGGGTTCGCCTCACCCCGGGCGATGATACCCAGGCCCGCCAGGCGTTCGAGCGCATGGCTCAAGAGGCGAGCGAAGAGGCCGATCGTTTTTTCCAGGAGCAGGAGCAGCAACGCGCCCAGGCGGCCGAAGCCAGGCAACAGCAGCAAGAAGCGCAAGATTCTGAACGTGTCGCGGCGGAACGGGCGCGGCTGCAACAGGAGATCGCGGCTCTTGAAGGCCGGGGGCTCAGCCGCACCTTCAGCGCGGGCATGCGAGAGAACCTGATTCGGCAGCTTCAGGAGCAGATCGACCGGCTGCCAAACGAACCCTAAACCAATCGGGACTACCCCCTTCCTTTGGTGCCCCCCGCTTTCCCGCGGCGAGGCCACTGGGCTCAACTGGAGCTACGGCGAGCGTTACCAACCAACCGTCGGGATCAAAAAATGATCGGAGGTGAAGCCCTGGCGGTTTTGTGTGGGCTGAGCAGCGCCCTGGCCTGGGGAGCGGGCGACTTTGCCGGTGGTTACGCCTCTCGTCGGGGCAATGCACTTGCCGTTGTGCTCTTTGCCCAGCTGATCGGCGGCGTCCTGCTGCTGATTCTGGCCATCACCTTTGCCCGGACCATACCACCCGTGCGCCACCTGGTTTGGGGCGGCCTGGCCGGCACCTTCGGCGTGCTGGGCCTGATTGGGCTTTACAAAGGGCTGGCTCTGGGCCGCATGGGCCTGGTGGCCCCCCTGTCGGCGGTGGTGACCGCCACCTTGCCGCTGATTTTCTCCCTCGTGGTAGCCGGCTCGCCCGGGTGGCTGCGCATGATCGGTTTCGGCATCGCCCTGGCGGCCGTGTGGCTGTTGGCCCACCCCGGCGGTGATGCCCCCATCGACCGACAGGAGCTGCGGTTGGCCCTTTGCGCCGGTCTGGGGTTTGGTCTCTTTTTCATTTTCATGGGCCAGGCCAGCGGTCAGGCTGTCCTGTGGCCTCTGGTCGCTGCTCGACTGTCGGCCATCGTGGTGATGGTCACCCTGCTGGCAACCACCCACCGCTTGGCGCCGCCGCTGCGGGGCCAACTGCCGTTTATCGTTCTGGCCGGCGTTCTGGACACCGCGGGAAACGCCGCTTTCGGCATGGCCGCCCACCTGGGGCGACTGGACATTGCAGCCATTCTGGCCTCGCTCTACCCCGCATCCACCGTTCTTTTGGCCTGGCTGGTATTCCACGAACGATTGAACCGGCAGCAGTGGGGCGGGGTGGCGGCGGCGGGGGTGGCGCTGGTTTTGATTGCGTGGTAGGGGGGCAATAAGGGCTGGGTTCAAGGGGCCGAGGGGTCGAGGGGTCGAGTGAAGGGAAAAGATTGAACGTCCAACATCGAACGTTCAACGTTCAACATCCAATTAAAAAGAAGGGTCAGAGGAGCCGAGGGGCCAAGGATTCAAGTGAAAAGCAAGAACCCAACAAAACAAAAAATCTTTTCTTTTTACTCAGTCCTATCCCTTCTTACCAAACCAACTCAACCAATTAAACCAACTAACCCCCCATCGTTCATCGTTCATCGCCCATCGCCCATCGCCTATCGCCTATCGCCTGATGTTCTTACCACCTAAAGCCGGTCGCTCCCACCACAGGAACCGATTCCGGT
>JAWOIA010000143.1:0-4628 GCA_046484885.1 Desulfosarcina sp.
CCCTTACTATGCGGTAGCCGGGGATGAGATCCACGAGGTGGCGGTGGGCCCGGTGCATGCCGGGGTGATCGAGCCCGGCCATTTCCGGTTCAACTGCATCGGCGAACGGGTGCTCAACCTGGAGATCCAGCTGGGATACCAGCATCGGGGGGTGGAAGACCTGCTGCTGAAGGCCGCCGGCAAGCGGCTACCCTTGATTGCCGAGAGCATTGCCGGGGACACGGCGGTGGGCCACAGCCTGTGTCATGCCCAGGCCATGGAAGCCCTCGCCGGGGTTCAGGCCGATGCGGGGGCCCAAACCATCCGCACCATCGGCCTGGAACTGGAGCGCATCGCCAACCATGTGGGCGATCTGGGGGCATTGAGCGGCGACGTGGCCTTTCTGCCGCCGGCCAACTACTGCGGCCGGATGCGCGGCGATTTCCTCAACCTGAGCCTGCTGATGTGCGGCAACCGCTTCGGCAAGGGGCTGGTGCGGCCCGGCGGGGTGCGTTTCCCCCTCACCGACGAGAACCGCCGTGACATGAAGGCCCGCATCGCTGAGCTCAAGACCCAGGTGCAGCACGTTTGCGCCCTGCTGTTCGGCACCCCGAGCGTCAGGGCCCGATTCGAAGGCTGCGGCACGGTCAGCCGATCGGATGCCCTCAAACTGGGGCTGGTGGGCCCGGCCGGACGCGCCTGCGGCATCCCCTACGATGTCCGGCGCTGCTTCCCCAGCGAACGCTACGACCGCCTGGAGATCCCCGAGCGGGCCGAAACCACGGGCGACGTCTGGGCGCGCGCCAAAGTCAGGGCGAACGAGGTGATGCAGTCGATCGCGATCATCGAGACGCTCCTGGCCGAGGCCGCCGAAACCCAGGTCATCGATGCGGCCGATTTGCCCCTGGCGCCCGACAGCGTCGTGGTCACCCTTCTGGAGGCCTGGCGCGGCGAGGTGTCCCACTGCATCCTGACGGATACCGCCGGCGGCATCCGCCACTACAAGGTCAAGGACCCCTCCTTCCACAACTGGAACGGGTTGTCCATGTCGCTCAGAAACACGGGCATTTCCGATTTCCCCTTGAACAACAAAAGCTACAACCTGTCCTATTGCGGGTTTGATCTTTAAGCGAGAGCGGGGCGAGCATGTTGAATGTAATGCGAAACAGGTTCGAGCAGGGCTGCAAAACCTCGAAGTACCCCAAGGCAACCGTCCAGCTGCTGCCACGCTACCGGGGCCGGCCGCAAATCAACCCCGAGGCACCGTCGGATCTTGCCGCCGCATGCGCGGCAGCCTGCCCCCAGGAGGCCATCGATGCGGCCGCCGGGACCATCGACATGGGGCGCTGCGTCTTTTGCGGCACCTGTGAACGCATTTCCAAGGGCAGGTTCGTCACCTTCTCCCAGGATTTTGCCATCGCCGTTGCCGAGAAGGAACACCTGATTACCAAAGGCCATCTTCCAAACCTGGCCGAGCATTCCCGGCAGCACTTCAAAAAGCTCTTCGGCCGTTCGCTTCAACTGCGCCAGGTGTCGGCGGCCGGCTGTAATGCCTGCGAAGCGGACCTGAACGTGTTGGCCACCCCGTTTTTCGACCTGGCCCGCTTCGGCATCAACTTTGTGGCCTCCCCCCGCCACGCCGACGGCATCGTGGTCACCGGCCCCATTTCCCGCAACATGAAAATCGCCCTGCTGCAAACCCTGGAAGCCACCCCCCAGCCCCGGGTGGTCATCGCCGTGGGAAGCTGCACACTCTCCGGCGGCCCTTTTCGGGGCAGCCCCGAAGTCAGCGACGGGCTGGACCGCCTGCTACCGGTGGATCTGTATGTTCCCGGCTGTCCACCGCACCCCATGACCAACTTGCATGCACTGTTGAATTTTTTTAAATAAGGAAATCAACGGCCCGGTTGGTTGAGAGTGACCGGGCCGTTGATTTTTTAGGGCTGGATAATGATGGTGGGATACAACCCGACTTTATCCCCTTCGGGATAGGGCTGGATCGTGTTGAAGGAAATGTTCTGATTGCGCTGGGCGTGCCCGCGTTTCAGCTTGCCATCGTAGAACGCGCCGTTGGCTTCCAGGATGTGGTGGATCCGCTCCTGGAACCCCGAAACGAAACTGCTGCCGCTGCCCTCGAAAAGCATAGCACCTTTACACATCCGTGAATCGATCTTTGAAAAGTCCTTAAGCGACATGCTGTTGGTTTGCAGGTCCTTGGGGTTCTGAACCAACCCCCAGACCAGATGGCCGGGCGGAATGGCCAAGGGTTTGCGGACATCGATGATCGTGTGCGGCATGATGACACTGTCCTGGCCGATGGTAATCCTGGCGCCCGGCCGCCCCCTGAGAAAAGAGTTGAATCCCACGAAAACGTTCTTGCCCAGGTCCGCCTCGATGATTTTGGCCCCGTGGGCCGTCACGTTGTTGCCCTCGAGTTTGGCGTTGATGATGTAGCAGTTTTCCTGGGCATTGGCGCCCTTTCCGAGCACCGAATTCTGCAGGAAGGCCCGCTGCGCCACCAGCACGTTTTCACCGATTTTGGTTTTGGGTTTGATCACCGCAAAGCGGTCCAGCGAGGCATTCGACGGAACCGACTCCGGGGTTTCGATGTTGACCACGTTGAATACCCGCTCAAAAGCCTCCTTGCGGTCCTCCAAAAAATCCATGAACACGCCCTGGGGCGGGCTGCCGGCGGTAAAATAGACGTAGTTGCTCAATTGGCTGGTGGGGTAGCGGTACATGAAATTGAAGTCCCCCGGCTTTCTTACCCAGACCGTTCCCGGCTCGATATTCAGGTGGCTGATTTCCCCGGCCTGCACATAGGAGTAAGCGCCGATGACACAGTCGCGAATGGTGGTCAGGTCCACCGTTGCGAAAGGCCCCAGAAAGCTGCCGTCGGAAGGCGACCCGTGAATATTGGCGTAGTGGGTGGAAACGGTGTCCTTGATGAAAAAGGTCTCCAGGGTTTCCGGATCGTGGGAATAGTTGTGCACCAGGGTTTTGATGAGAAAGCTGTCTTCGATGCTGATCTCTTCATCCTGGTCCACCGGGATGTTGAAATCCTGGTATTGGAAGAGATCGCCGTTTTTTTTCAATTCATCCCCGCGGATATCGCTCTTGTAGAGCAGCGAGTTGGTGACACGCACCTTGCCTAAAAAATAGCTGCCGGAAAGATTGGAATGTTTGAACACCAGGTTCAACGCATGATGCGGGGTGATCCCGTAGAAGGCGTAAAACTTGGTCATCTGCCCGGCGGGAATGAGTTTGTTCACCAAGGGGTTGACATCGAACTCCAGCTCCCGGAGATTGATGTTGACCCGCTGCACGATCCGGTCCAAAAGCTTATGCAGTTCTTTCATTACGTTTCCCCAAGAGTTTTTTGTGATTCGGATTCCTTCATGGAGTGGTAGACGGCGGCGAACACATCGGACAACCGCAGCAAACCGACGATCTCGGCACCCCGGGTGACCAGCAGGGAGAGGTTGGACCCCGCGGTCAACTGGTGCAGGGCCATGTCCAGGGAGGCGTTTTCATCCACGTACTCCCCTTCCGTGGGACGCTGCATGTATTCCGTGACCTTCTTGCGGGCGGCTTTGGAATAGAAGTCCAGAATCGGCGGCGAGGACTTGAGATACTCCTCCTGCTGCAGGGCGACGGCCTTGCGCGAG
This sequence comes from Desulfosarcina sp., assembly GCA_046484885.1. Taxonomy (GTDB): domain Bacteria; phylum Desulfobacterota; class Desulfobacteria; order Desulfobacterales; family Desulfosarcinaceae; genus Desulfosarcina. The sequence continues at coordinate 3,648 of JAWOIA010000143.1, forward strand.
AAACCGAACTGTTTGAAGTTGCGGATTTGCTCGAGGTTGGCGTCCCGGGGCTCCAGGGCACCAAGGAAGTCCATCTGGCTGAGTTTACCGACCACTTTTTTTTGCTTGTCCAGAATCAGGACGGCACGATGGGAATACCGGTTTTGATTGAACTGCTCCTGGGCTTTCTCCAGGGCCAGCACCGCTTCGAACAGGGTGGCGTCCTCCGGGACCGCGGCGTACTCCGAAATCGGCACCATCAGGTCTTTGACAAGGTAATTTTTCACTGATAACCTCCTGCTCCAGGACAATCCGATGGTGGGCGCTTGAACGTTACCGGCCGCTCATCGGCGTTGCGTTGATGGTGGTTTCCGGGACATCACGCCACCACCGTTTGGGAAACAATCGCACGTGAATAACAATTTAGGCGTAACTACCATGAATCAATAATCAAATCAATCGAAACTGTTTTCAACGCAAAAATAGTCAGGATCTGAGAGCCCCGGAAAAAAATTAAACATCGAGAACACGCTGGCGTCGCACTCCAGCACCATCCACGGCGCCCCCACGGCGGGCGGCTATCCGGGTGCGCAGCGCCAGAACATCTCCTTTAGCACCCTTCAACCTTGCCCTTATGGGTAAATGCCGGGGCTGGCTCCGACCATTCTGACCGCCCCAAGCCCTGCGGACCGCCATGCAAAACCGCTTCAGCCTGCGCGCCAGAATTTACCTGATCCTCGGCCTGATCGCGGCCATCACCGCTGCCGGCGGCTATGTCATGGTCTGGTACACCTACCGCATGGACGCCCTGCTGGCGACCATCATCACCAAAAACATCGCCGCCTACCAGACCGCCGAAACCCTGGAAACCGCCTTGGTCAACCAGAAGGGTTTTGTCTCCTACTACTTTCTCGACGGGGACCCCGACTGGCTTCGCCAGCTGGGGGAGTACCGCCAGATTTTTCTGCAGACCCTCAAGGAGGCCCGCGCCACCGCCCAAAA
>JAWOIA010000201.1:0-3503 GCA_046484885.1 Desulfosarcina sp.
CAGTGACAACTCGGCGCCTTGGGCCAAAACGGCCTGGGTGCCGACGGCCCGGCCGTTGATGGTCACCTGGCGACTGCCGGTCAGATCTTTGACCCAGTAGTTGGTCGCATCGAAAAAAATCTGGGCATGTTGCCCCGTCAATAACTTGTCGGCGATGACAAAGTCGCACCCCGCATCGGAACCGAGGGTCACGGGCAGCCGGTCATAAATACGGCGGTTGGGCCCGAACTGGATTGACAGCGGTGCCTGGAAGCTGGGCATTGCGATGGTCGAATCGGGGCCCAGGGTCAGATCGGGTTCTGAAACCAGTGGGGGAGGGGTTGTCGGAGCGTTTGCCGGAGCGGGCTGTGGTTGGAGCGCTGCCGGTGTCGGCTCCGGCGGCTGCTCCAGCGAAAATGTCCGGCTGGGGGTGGTGGAGGCCTCAATCTTGGTCAGAAAACTGGCTTTGGGGCCGTTTTCGGAAAAGGTGATCACATCGCCGTCCCTCAGGTACACGGCAGCGATGCGCTTGCCATTGACATAGGTGCCGTTGGTGCTGGTGTCGATAATCCGGAAGCGGTTGCCGTGGTGTTCGATACGGGCATGCTGCCGGGACAGGGTGGTCAGGTTTTTTGGGAAGCGGACAGGGCAGGAGGCGTGTCGGCCGATCTGAACCGGGAAATCGACCAGATCCTGGACCTGCCCCTTCAGAGGGCCCTGGATGTGAACCAGCTGGACGGTTAAGCGCGGGGTCCGGGGCATTTGGTTTTGCCTGCAATTCTGACTGTCATTAAACGGTTTGACTATAGCCGGAACTAGATACCCGCTGTCAAGCGCTTTCGGTTTGCCGGCCAATCCGGAAGTTAACCCTTGACATTAACGGGCTTTTTCTGTTTGGAAGGAAGAAACGGAAGCTGATTCATTCATCCGACATCATTTACAAAACCATTTGCACGCGCCAGTTGGGGTGCTCCCGGAGATGACCATGATCGCCTACCACGGAAGCACCGATGTGGGAAGTGTCCGTACCAACAATGAAGACGTCTTTCTGATCAATGCGGCCGGCCGCTATTGCCTGGTGGCTGACGGCATGGGCGGTGCGGCCGCCGGCGAAGTGGCCAGCCGGATATTCACCGAGACGGCCCAGACGGTCTTTGACGGCCATGACGGGCAATCCGACGCGGACACCATCTCCCGGGTCAAGGCCACCTTTAAACTGGCCAACGAAACCATCCAGCAACACGTCAGGCGCAACCCCCACGATCAGGGTATGGGCTGTACGGCCGAATTGTTGGCTTTTTCCAGGGAGCACTTCATTATCGGCCATGTGGGGGACTCCCGGACCTACCGCCTGAAAAACATGGTGCTCAAACAACTGACCAAAGACCACTCGTTGGTTCAGGAACAGGTGGATCAGGGACGCATGACCCCGCAGGAAGCCCGGCGGCACCCCATGCGCAACGTGATCCTGCGGGCTGTCGGCGTTCAACCCGACCTGGTTCCGGATGTGTTGAAGGGAAAACCCAGCCCCGGCGACCTCTTTTTGCTCTGCAGCGATGGACTTTCCGATATGGTTGAAGCGCCTTTGCTGCAGGCGACAATGAACGGTGAGGGGACCCTTGCTGAAAAATCCACCGCCCTGATCGAACTGGCCAACCTGGCCGGCGGCAAGGACAACGTGACCGTTGTGCTTTGTGCCGTGAGTTGACGCCAACTTTGACGGATTCGTAAAAACCTCAATATCGGCGTTACGCTTCATCCCTCGTCACTGCGGCGTACTTTAAGTACGCCTCATTCCTCAGGACTCGCAAGCCTTGATCTTGGGCTTTTTACGAATCCGTCGAAACAGCGACTTTTTACGAGTTCATCAACTTTACGGCAACGCCCTACCTGCATGCCGGTAATTTCCCCGAAGCGCTTCGATTGTCGTTGGTCTCTCACCCCCTCGAAAACTGATTTGTTCCCCTGCCGAGGCATCAAAAAACCGTCACTCCGCCATTTTTTTGTTGGGACCGTCACCTCATCGACCCACCAATGACCGATTGGTCCGGCCTTTAATCGGGGAATCGGCCCGCTTCAGTCGCCGGGTGGGGGGGGGTGGCAGGTATTTTAGCCCTTGAGCGTTTCCCATTTCAATAAAAAAAATGGCAAGCTACTTGCATTATGTTGGTCATGAACGCCCATCGATTCAGTACCGATCCCCTTTACAGGCACGATGGTTTGCCAGGAGAAGTTATGCTTGAACGTCGCCGGCACAAACGGCATCCCGCACCGCGCGGCACATTTATCATTTTTCGAAAAGCGTTGAGCCGCCTGCGCAATCATCGGCTGATGAGCGTTGCCGAGATCGCCATGGTCCTTTACAAATCCGAGCTGACGATGATCCGCCAGGTCAAGGACATCAGCCTGGGTGGGATTTCCTTTAATGGCAATGGGACCTGCACCCCGCCCGGCAAGGCGCTGGAGTTGGATGTCTTAATGACCCAGCAGGGCATTTATCTGCACAACGTCCCCTATGCCGCGGTCCCGATCGATTGCACGGCTGACGGCCGCAAGACCCCCGGGAACCGCAAAGACGCCTTTCGTTTCAACGATCTCGAAGCCGGCATGAGGAATCAGATTGAAAATTGGTTGGCCCCTCACCTCGGTGCACCCGATGGACGGGCCCCTGGCCTGAAAACCGCCCACGAAAGTGACCTTGGAAATGACGCCCACGATTGACTGCATCATCGAAACGATCGATCTCCTCAAGCCGGTGTCGGATGTCGCCGCAAAAGTCATGGCTCTGCTCAATGACCCGGATTGCGGCATGTCGGACCTGGCCGAAATCATTCGCTATGAACCGGCCCTGACGGCCAATGTCTTGAAACTTGCCAACTCGGCCTATTTCGGCCTGCCTGGCAAGATCAGCGACGCCAAGCAAGCCATTGTCTACCTGGGAATGACCCAGGTGGTTGACCTGGTCCTTCTTGTTACCTGCTCGAACCGCTTCAGCGGGTCGCATCATGGATATGGGCTCAGCAAAGGGGACTTGTGGCGCAGCGCGGTTGCCGGCGGGGTCATGGCCGGTGATCTGGCCAAGATCAAAGGGATGAAACAGGGCAGTCTGCTCTTTACCAGTGGGCTGCTGCGCGATATCGGCAAGGTGGTCATGGACCAGCATGTTCAAACGGCCATGGACCAGATCCAGGATCGAATTGCCACCCAGGCTGTAACCTTCATCGAAGCCGAACGCCTGGTGCTGGGCTTCGACCACAGCGAAGTCGGCGCCATGGTGGCTGAAAAGTGGCACTTCCCGCCAATGCTTCAACAGGTGATCCGACATCACCACACCCCGCTGCAATCCAATGGCTGTTTTTTGGAGGCATCCGTGGTTCACCTGGCCGATCTTCTTTGCCGCAAAATGGGGATCAGCCGGGGCTTTGACGACCCCACCTATCCTGAAGATGAGCGGGTCCTTCAATCCCTGGCGTTAAATGAAGCTGTGATTCAACAGGTCATGGATGGATTCAGCGCCAAGATGA
>JAWOIA010000016.1:0-4718 GCA_046484885.1 Desulfosarcina sp.
TCGCTCTACCGACCGCCCCTTCCCGCGCCATTTCGCAGGGTCATCCTTACGGCACAGTGGTCATTGCGGCCTTCGTCCCCGCTCACAGCGACGGGTTCGTCCCGGGATCGCACCGGGTTCCCTATTAAGTGCCCATTCAGAAACGAGGAATTTTGGTCGAGATCAAGGCATGCGAAAAATTTTACCGCAGGCATATAGTTGATATTCCGAGGATAAAATTTTGAGCATAACGCCGATATCGGGCGAAATAACCGTTTATGGATGGGCACTATTTAGCCTTGCAATCCATGCAAACCGCAGGCACCGAAAGGTTCGACAACCGATTGTGGCCCTGATGTAAAAGAACTTGTGCAGCCTGTCAACGGGATTTTTGCCCCCGGTCGAGGATGTCAACGCGACAAGCATACCGGCCGGATCCGAGAGCTGCCGCTTCAGACAGAGCGCTATAGCACTTTGCGGATACCCCTGACCGCCTGATTGATGCGCATGTTGTTTTCAATCAGGGCAAAGCGCACATAGTCGTCACCGTATTCACCAAAGCCAAGGCCGGGGGACACGGCCACCTGCGCATTGCGGATCAGGAACTTGGAAAATTCCACCGAGCCCATCTGACGGTAAGGTTCGGGGATCCTGGCCCAGACGAACATGGTCCCTTTGGGGCTCTCGATCTCCCATCCGACCCGGGAGAGGCCCGAAATCAGGGTATCGCGCCGGGTTCGGTAAATGTCCCTGATTTCAGCCACACACTCCTGGGGGCCATTGAGGGCAATGATGGAGGCGATCTGGATCGGCTGAAAAATGCCGTAATCCAGGTAGCTCTTGATGCGCTTCAAGGCGGAAATCGTCTCCGGGTTCCCCACGCAGAAACCGACCCGCCAACCGGCCATGGAGTAGCTTTTGGACATGGAGAAAAACTCCACCCCGACCGCTTTGGCTCCTTGGGCCTGCAGAAAGCTGGGGGCCTGATACCCATCGAAGGTCAGGTCGGCGTAGGCAAAATCGTGGATCACCAGAATGTCGTGGGCCTTGGCATAATCCACCACGCGCTGGAAGAAATCCAGGGTCACCACCTCGGTGGTCGGGTTGTGGGGGTAGCTGAGTACCAGCACCTTGGGACGGGGCCAGGTCTGCTTGGTGGCCTGGATCAAGTTTGCAAAAAAATCCTGGTCAGGCCCCGCCGGAATCCCCCGCACATCCCCGCCGGATATAATGGCCGAGTAAGGGTGGATCGGATAGGTGGGATTGGGGGTAAACACCACATCACCGGGACGGATGGTCACCAGAATCAAATGGGACAGGCCCTCTTTGACGCCGATGGTGACAATGGCCTCACTGTCCGGGTCAATTTCCACATCGAAGCGGCGCCGGTACCAGGCGCTGACGGCCATGCGCAGTTTGGTGATGCCCATGGAAGCCGAGTAGCGGTGGTTCTGGGGTTTTTGGGAGGCTTCGCTGAGTTTGTCCACGATGTGCTGGGGCGTAGGGATGTCCGGATTTCCCATGCCCAGATCAATGATATCTTCGCCGGCCCGCCGAGCCTCCATCTTGATCTGGCTGACGGTGGCAAAAACGTAGGGAGGCAGACGGTCCAGCCTGGCGAATCGGGTCATGATCCACTCCTGATTGAGTTTAGCGCGGCACCGGCCAATTTCTCCAATGCCCAGGCACGGATACAATGGCCGCTCTTAATTGTCAAATTGGATGTCGGTGGGGCCGATTGGGATCGTTCGGGGTGATGAACCCGTAGAGAGTCGAATTTTTGCCTGCTGACTATGCGCTTGTTTTCCCAACCCCACTCTGCTACCAGTTTTCACCTTCCGGCGGCCCGGCCGACTCGCCCTGGTCAATCGCCGAAATGAGTTTGACTTTTGAACGCTATCAAATTATTTTCAGACATTTGCAACCCAGCGACCAAAATACCGGAGGTTCCGGGATGAAGAAAAAACTGACCTACGCCGATGCCGGTGTCGATATCGACAAGGCGGACCACCTGGTCGATACCATTAAAAAGATCGCCAAACGAACCCGCAGAGCCGGCGTCATGGGTGAAATCGGCGGCTTTGGGGGCTTGTTCTCCCTCAACACCGCCCATATGGAAAATCCGGTACTGGTCAGTTCCACGGATGGGGTGGGAACCAAGCTGAAAATCGCTTTCCTGATGGACCGCCACAACACGGTGGGCATCGACCTGGTGGCCATGTGCGTTAACGATATCGCGGTTCAGGGAGCCAGGCCCCTGTTTTTCCTGGATTACCTGGCCACTGGTAAACTGAATGCCGAGACGATCACCGCAATTATCACCGGCATCGGCGAAGGGTGCATCCAAGCCGACTGCGCCCTTATCGGCGGGGAGACTGCCGAGATGCCTGGTTTTTACCGCGACAACGAATACGATCTGGCCGGATTCGCGGTTGGCATTGTAGATAACAGCAAGATCGTAGACGGATCCGAAATCCGACCCGGCCATCGTATCCTCGGCCTGGCCGCCAGTGGCCTGCACAGCAACGGCTACTCCCTGGTGCGCAAAATCTGCTTTGACAAGTTGGGGCTGCGGGTGGACAGCTACGTCCCCGAACTGGGCAAAGCCCTGGGTGAGGAGCTGCTCACCCCGACTCGGATCTACTCGGAAACCATCCAGAATCTCGTCCGCGACCTGCCTATCCAGGGACTGGCGCACATCACCGGCGGCGGTATCATGGATAACATCATCCGGGTAATCCCACAGGCCTGCAGCATCACCATCGAGAAAGGATCCTGGGAAGTCCCGCCCATCTTCCCGTTTTTACAACAGGCGGGCCATGTCGACGAAAGAGAGATGCTGCGCACCTTCAACAATGGAATCGGCCTTGTGGCCGTGGTTCCCGAACCCTACACCCAGGACGTGCTCAACCGCCTGAGCGGCAGCGGCGAAAGAGCGTGGACCATCGGCGAAGTGACCAAAACCCGCAAAAACGCCCGCACCCGGGTTCACCTGGCCTGACACCGACCCCGCAACCGGCTGTGGATACGATCGCACATGTGGAAGCGACTCACGACTTCGCTGGTTCGTCTGTTTCAGTGGATCGCCAAGGGGCAGAAACGGCAGCCGGTCTGCAAGAGCTGAGTTGCAGGCCAGCGGCGTTCCGGGCCGGAACCGTCCGAACCCAAACAGTGACAGGACTGATTCCCCACCAGTATGTCAGGGGCCTGACCCTAAGATCAGCGGACCATCATGATTGTACTCGGCATCGAATCATCGTGCGACGAAACGGCGGCAGCGGTGGTTCGCAGCGGCTCTGACATCCTCTCCTCGCTGGTGGCCTCCCAGGCGGCGGTCCACCGCCCCTATGGCGGCGTAGTACCGGAATTGGCCTCCCGAAAGCACATTGAGGCCATCGGCCCCGTCGTCACCGGCGCCATCGAGCGGGCGGGCATCGCGGCGGACCAGATCGATGGCGTGGCCGTTACCCAGGGCCCCGGCCTGGTGGGTTCACTGCTGGTGGGGTTCTCCTTCGCCAAAGGTTTCGCCTACGGCCATGGGATCCCATGGGTCGGGGTCGATCACCTGGAGGGACACCTTTACTCGGCACGGTTGGCACCCAACCCACCCCCTTTCCCTTTCGTAGCGCTGCTGGTTTCCGGTGGGCACACCGGCATCTACCACGTCACCGCCCCCTGTCAATCCAACCTGATGGGGCAAACCCGGGATGACGCGGCCGGCGAAGCCTACGACAAGGTGGCCAAGATGCTGGGGTTGGGATATCCCGGCGGCGTTGAGATCGATCGCCTGGCGGTCCGGGGCGATCCGGAACGAATTCATTTCAGGCGACCTTTCCTTGACAAGGAGCATTTCGACTTCTCCTTCAGCGGCATCAAATCGGCCGTGGGCCGATTCATCCAGACCCACCCCCCAACCAGCCCGAAGGATCAGGCCGACATCGCCGCTGGATTCCAGGCCGCGGTGGTTGAGGTGCTCGCTTACAAGGTCATCGGCGCAGCAAAGGCCATGGGCTGCCGCCATCTGGCGGTGGTCGGGGGCGTGGCCGCCAACCAAAACCTGCGCGCAACGGTCATGCGCGATGCCGCCCAATCCGGCATCGCCGTCCACATCCCGCCCCTTGACCTGTGCGGAGACAACGCCGCCATGGTGGCGGCGGCGGGTTACCACCACCTTCAGGCCGGCCAATGCGCCGACATGGACGAGGATGTGTACTCCCGCGTGAAATTAAAGCCCGTGGGGTGATCGGCGCCAACGATAGGGCTGAACCGGGGGCAAGGATAGCTCGGCGCCCCTGATGATCGGGCGGCTAAACCCCATAGTGGGATTCCCAGGGTCCATTCAGGTAGGTTTTTTTCAATTCCAGGATGCGCTGCAGGGAGCGCATTCCCATCGCTTTGAGCTGAGCGTCACCCAGAAGCGTTTTATGGATATGCCTCCAGGCGGCCTCGATATCGGGCCCCTTGTGGCAGATCAGGGCGATGTCGACCTCGGCCCTGAGGATCCGGCCGATGGCGGTCTCGATGGCGACAGCGGGTTTGATAGCGCCCATGTCCAGGTCATCGGTCATCACAACCCCGTCGTAACCCAGTTTTTGCCGCAGCAGGTCCGCCGAAACGGCGCGACTCAAACTGGCCGGCCACACCGGATCGATGCCGCTGTAGCGGACGTGGGAGAGCATCACGCCGGCCACCTTCCCCCGGATGGCGGCCGTAAAGGGGATCAGGTCGAACTCGGCCAG
>JAWOIA010000141.1:0-10690 GCA_046484885.1 Desulfosarcina sp.
CGACTGGGTGAGGCAGCCCCAGCTCACCTACGAACAACTGAACGGCGTGGTAATGACCGATCAGCAAACCGGCACGATTGTCGGTACAAACGGAACGATACTGCGCACTGAAACCGGTGGCGTGGTATCGAACGGGCGGGAGCCGGTAGATCTGCCGCGCCGCACACGGCTTGAACAAAATTATCCGAACCCCTTTAACCCGGTCACGGTAATCGGTTATGAACTCGATGAGAGCGGGTACGTGCGTTTGGAAGTATTCGATCTGCTGGGCCGTCGGGTTGCAGTGCTCGCCGATATGCAGATGCCGGCGGGCCGCCACCGGGCATCCTTCGACGGATCGGTAAAACCGGCAAATTGATCGGTTTCGAAATCGATGTGGCTACGCGTCTGGCCGAGGATATGGGCGTCAAGGTCGAATTCGTGCCCACCAAATGGTCCGGCATCATTCCAGCACTGCTGACCGGCAAGTTCGACGTCATTATCGGCGGCATGGGCATCCTGCCCAGCCGGAACCTCAAGGTGAATTTCACCAATCCCTACGATTTTACCGGCATGTCCATGGTGGCCAGCAAAAAAATGGCCGCCGGGATGATGGGGCTTGCGGCGTTCAACGCACCCGAGGTCATCATCGCCGCCCGGCTCGGGTCCACCGCGGTAACCGCAGCCAAGAAATACCTGCCCAAGGCTGAGATCCGCATGTTCGACGACGAAGCCCAGGCCTACCAGGAGGTGATCAACGGCCGGGCACACGCCGTGATCGGGTCGGCCCCGACGCCGGACTTTCAGGCCATCAAGTATCCGGATAAGCTCTTTTTACCCATCGACGGCACCTTCACCCGGGAGCCCATCGGCTTTGCCGTACGCAAGGGCGATCTGGACACCTTAAACTTCTTCAATAACTGGATCGGCTACGTGGATGCTGAAGGCTGGCTGAAGGAACGCAAAACCTACTGGTTCGAAACCAAGGACTGGGAGTCGCTGATCCAGTGATCGGAGGTGGATCGACGACAGAAGAACGAATCCGTGCGGTGCCGGTGTCAGGAAATCGGATGGGCCAAGTCACCGGCTGTCAGCTGATCGAGGATCGTTTGTTGGGTCAGCTGCGGGTGGTCGTTTTCCAGAATGACGGCGATCAGCCGTTCGTAGTTGTCGCGATCTTCTCGTTCATCGATCGCACCCGGCAGATGGACCGCCTTGCGAATCCGATCCAGTGATTTGATCGAGCGTTGGTAATCGGAGTAAAAATGACCTAAATCATTTAGCAGATCCTTATCGAAAGCGGTTTCCCGTGGGAGCCAATCCTGCGACTGGTTCTCCTGGATGCGTCGCCACCCCAAATAGGCCCGGGCAACCTCGTCATAAATGCATTCAATCCGATCCTGAACCGGTCGGGGAAACCGGGACACATCCCCCAAATCCGATGCCATCGCCGAACGGACCCATTCCTTCTGTGTGTTGTAATCCACCATCTCCCGATTGCCGGAGGCGGGTTGGTCAGAGGCCTGAAAGTGTTGAAGGATGTGCTGATACAACCCTATCAGCTCCGCTTCCGGGCTCGCTGACTGGTTGGCATGCCGCTGCAAACCTCGATCCATGTCGCGAGTTTGCAGGCGGTGGATGATCTGCCGGGCCTGATACCATGTGGGCAGCCATACCAGACGGCATTTCATTTCATCCACATCGCCGAAAATACTCAGAAAACGCTTCATGCTCAGGATGAAGTAGATCCGCTTGGGAAATGGTGACGGCGAGGCGATGATCCCCTGATGATCCCATACGAAACATCCGACCTCCGGTTCCCAGGGGAGGCCGGCCGCTTTCAGTTCCAACGCCAAATCCAGGAGCCGATCATCCATGGGAATGGGTGATGGTGTGTGGCTTGTGTTCATCATCGCGATCTCCTTCCTATATGCGGGCGGCAATGCCTCCCATGGGCATCACCGGTTATCAGTTCCGGGTTGACATCCAATTTCCGAGGCCCGACGGGTTACTGAGCACGGTTTACGATGCTTACGCCCTTCCGCCAAATGGGCAAGCCGCATGCCGCTGGGCTATTGGAGCAGACGGAGGAAGTCTTCGGTGGTCGCCCAGAAAGCTGGTGTACGCCCTTCGAGCTGGCGGTGATAGCCATGGCTGGCTCGGCCGCCAATTACCATCGGAAATCGATCCTCAAGAAAGCCACTCAGGCGAATCAGTTGATCGGCCATGAAACGGTCATTCACGCGGCACGTAATGCTAAGGGCGAGCATCTGCGGCGCCAGAGCGTCACAGGCAGCGGCGATTTCTTCCGCGGGAAGATCGGTTCCCAAGAAAATGGGCGTCCAGCCGTGATCCTGGGCAATGATGCAAATGGCCAGGGCGCCCAAACAGCACCGTTGGCCCGCAGGTGTGGCCATCAGCAGACACGGTTGCTCCGGCTCACGGCCAATGGGTAATTCAAGCATGCGCATGAGGTGGGCATGGACGACCACCGAGGCTCCGTGCGCATGCACAATTCGCAAATCTCCCTGGGACCAGCGGCGTCCCACCTGTTCCATGAGCGGCGCAATTATCTGTTCCAGCAGCCCATGGTGGCTGAACTCGACGGCGGCTTCTTGCAGCAGCCGATTTAATTCTGGTCCGTCCAGCACGGCCACGGCGTCCATGCAGGCGTCGACGATTTCCTTTGTCTCGCTTTGAGGGGGTGTCTCCAAAGGTTCCGGCACTGCATCGTTGGGGGTGGCGACCGAACGGATCAATCCGTTGAGTTCCGCCGTACCAAGCCCTGCAATGGTTGAGATCCGGTAGCCACGTCGAATCGCTCGCTTAAGCAATAATAGGCGCTGGATGTCCGACTGGGTGAAAAGCCGCCGGCGGCTGGCCGATCGCTCGGGAAGAACGGCTTGATAGCGGCGCTCCCACGCCCGAATCACATGGGGAGAAAGGCCGGTCTGCGAACTGACAAAACCAATCGGGTAGCCAAGCGGCTCAGGCATCCTATCGACTCCATAGATATTGGGTATCCACTTGTGCAACCCCATCAATGGTGCTCAAAAGGTCGCATCGTTACTTGATCGCCGTCACCGGCGCGGTATCGGCCCACACCGCATGTGTAACGCATCGGCGCCTATTCACCGACGAGTTCGGCGATGGCCCGGGCGCAGGCGTCGACCGCCTCATCGGGACCATCCAGATTGATCATGCGACGATCAAGGTTTAAGTCTACGATAGTGCAGCCGTGATTTTCAACCGTCATCTTCAGTAAATTTAAAAACGTGGCTTCATCCATCAGTTTATCCTTTCATTTTCGTGATGCGGGCATGGGGAACCGTAGTTCCCCACGCGCGATAAAGGCTGTGCCATCCGGTCAACGGGCGTCGATGATCAGCCTACCGTCTTGGGTCGTGGAATTTCGTATCCGTCGGCCTCTTGCGTAGACAGTAGGTTGCTCTCGAGGTCCTTTCCCTTCAGGTCGGTGTAGGCATTGGCCTGGCCTTCGGGCGTCGTACGGATGGGAAACTTGAACCGTTTGATGGTCCCGTTGCGAAACTTGCAGGTCCACATGACGTCCTCGGTCCCCATCATGGGCATGATACTGCTGCCCAAGGGTACAAAATCGGCGTAGCCTCGGACCTCAATCGCTTGCGTCGGGCAGATCTTCACGCACGAAAAACATTCCCAACACTGGTCCGGTTCCTGATTGTACGCTTTCATTTGATTCGGATCCAGGACCATCAAGTCGTTGGGGCAGATGTACATGCACGCGGTTTTGTCCCCGCCCTTGCAACCATCGCATTTTTCAGCGATCACGAAACTCGGCATGAGTCCTCCTTGCCTTTTCGGGTGAAACGACACGGAAAACTCGCGCACAACGCACGGGCTATCCACGTCGCTGGGTGTGCCATGCCCATCATGGCACGTGCCTAATTTAGAACAGCAGGCTATTATGTCAATGTTTTGTCCAATCTGAATCTGGCAGTCCCACCCCCCTATATTTGAATTATCGAATAAAATACCAAAAAGTTCCATAGTAATCGATTAGGGCAATTGATTTTGTTTACTTCATGTCTACTATTTGTCTAACTTAACAAGCGTATCATCATCGCACTGAATAATAACCGATAAACATGGGTCTTCGTCTATTGATGGTTGGCCCGTCACTAACGGCACCATGAACGAAATACGCAATCGAAATGTCCGCAAGAAACCACGCATCGACTTGACACAAAGGGATCTTGGCCATCTTTTCACGATCCATGGCACCCGATCGTCCTCGCTATTGGCAATGCGAACCGGGCTGCCGTACATGCAGATCTACAACATCGTGCACCGGAGGGTGCGTTCGGTGAGCAATCGACACTACCTGAGGCTGTTCGGCAAACCCGCACCACCCCAAAACCCGTCAAAGGTGGACGGCACCCTCTTTAGGGCGTTGGTCGATCTGTGGCTCTTCCTGGATGAAGGAACATCCAAAACGGCGCTGTACAGGGAACTGGTTGGCCAAAAACGCCCGGCACGGGTCGATCACCGTATTTTAAGTGGCCGCATCGTCCAGGTGGACGCAAGTCTCGAAATGGCCATGTTGCAGAAATTTACCGACGCTGGCGTCCACCGGCCGCTTTTGGAAAAGTGGCTGGACGAATTCGCGTCGCTGACCCATGATCAATGGGTGCCTTACACCAGAATTAAACCGGCATTGTCGTTTCTGGAAAACACCCTGGGCATTCACCCGACGTCAGTATTGCACCAGTCCGTGGTCAAGTACGAAAACGGGAGCCTGAAACACGTTTCCAAAGGTACGGCCGATCGCATTCAAGCGCTGAGAAACAGGGCGCAGGGGGCCTTGCGGCAGAAAGGTTCACAGCATGCTGATAAAATCAGAGAATCCATATTGGGCGGCCGAATCGACTACACCCTGTTCAGCGACATCGAGGAAGAGCTGCTTTTCTTAAACCGATACACCGGCAATGGGATCAAACGCTACTTGGGTCGAAGCCTGTGGACCTATAGGCAAGGAAAGGCCAAACGGGTGGCCGCTTGGCGAGTCCGAAAAATCAGCCGGGATTGCGATCGGTTGATTTCAGAGAATCCTTCCCTTCCACTTGCCAGTCTGCCGCTCCGCCGACAGTACGCGCAGATTCGTCCCCTGATCGAGGTCATTATGGCCCGCAGCACGCATTTGCTGTCCGGCCAAGAGGGAATGGCCTTCGAAAAGCGCATCTTGCGTCCCTCACACACCCAGATGCAGTATCAGGACCCGCAAAGCCGCTTCACCCCTTTCGACATGGCCTCCAGGGTATTGGGCATGCGTCGCAAGGCCTTTGACTTGATGGTTGCCAGCCACTGCGACATCTTCCGGATCGTGGCGAAATTCAGCCAACGGTGGTATCTTCCCGATCTGTATCTCGAAGAGCTCGCCATAAAAAGGCATTTCGGGCTGATCTCGGCCAAGTACGAACGCATGGCCCGCGATTTGCCAAGGCAACCGGGGAACACACGCTGTCTGAATTAACCTTCCGGCCGCTTCCGGGGCAGCGAGGCGCGGCTTTTCTTTCTGGAAAAACGGGAGCATCGCCGATAGTCAAATGCGTGCGGGGTGGCGAAACGCTCAAGCGGGAGCCGCGGTTCGGGAAATGGTCACGGGGCGGTCGCCTCTTCAGCATAGGGCTTGATTGCCACCACCCAGAGATACAGATTTGCCCGCTGCCGGTACGCACGGATGCGAAACCCGTTTTGTTGCAGCGCAAAGAGGAATTGGAGGGTATCGAAGCGATCCTCTTGGGGATGATCCATGAGCCTGCCCAGCAACGGATGGGTGATGTAGCGGCTGAGAATCTCTTCGCAGTAAAACGCACCCCCGGGTTTCAGGACCCGGAAAATTTCGCCGATTGCCTTGCGCCAACGTACCACGTGGTGGATCGCCCCGAAGTTGACAACCGCGTCGTAGGACGCCTCGGCCACCGGAATGTGCCGGAGGTTGCCCACCCACAACCGTGTCCTGCGACCGCCGGTCCGTTGTCGCTGGCGAACAAGTGCAATCATCTTTGGATCGAGATCGAAGGCATCGACCCGGGCAGCCTTGAACCGGCGATAAAGCAGATCGATGCCGAAACCGGGCCCGCAGCCGGTTTCCAATACGTGGGCGCCCGTCAGTGGCCCGCCCATGGCCAGCAATTGCCGGGCTTCCCAGTGACGCTGCAAGGAGGCGCGAATGGGACTGAGAATAAACAACCGTTCGATCCAATTCAGCTGCACGCCGGCAGACTCCTTCTTAAAAATCGGCTGGTTCTGCAGTCCCAGCGGCAACATCCGGCCTGGGCGGGGAGGTCAGCCTAAAAGCGGCCACATTCGGGTCGAACGATGCCAGTCCGCCGCCTTTGTGATGGGGTCCCCGCCGATGGGACCGGTTTTTCCATGTCGGAACCGGCAACCCGGGAACCGGCGGCCCTAAACCATGCCCGTGTTGCGCAGTGCGTGAACGGCCAGAAAGGTGCACCATTGTTGCTGCGATGCGCCCCACGAACCATCAGCATGCTGCGTCGCGGACAGATGGTCGATAGCGCGCTTGGTTTGCCGGTCGGCTGCCGGAGTGTCCAGGTGGGCGAGGGCGTTGAGGGCCTGATAAAAGGGAATATCAGCCCCCCAGTCACCCTGCCGGGTCTGGCGGTCGGCCAACCAGGCGACGATGCGTCGGGTCGCCGGGTGGTCGGTATGCCGGGGATGAACCACCAAGGCGCGCAGGAGATTGTGCCGCCAGGAAGTTATTTCCCGGTGGTTGATTCCGTGATCCACGACCTGGACCGCGCGATCATACAACGCCATGATGTCCGGGGCGGCAGATCGGCCAAAAATCGCACATAAAAACAACGTGGCCGGGACAAGGATCGCCGCACGCAATCCCGGGGCGAAGGGAAGGCTGAGCAACCGCTCTGCGGCTACGCAATCGGGTTGCGCTTCCGCCAGCGCTGCCGAGGCGATGTCCAGCAGTGCATCCAAACCCTTGTCGATGCACGGATCCGGTTTGCGCACGGTAAGATGCAGTCCAAATAGGCGATGGATGGTTTCGATCACTGATCCCTGCCAAAGCCCATCTGCGGACTGTCCCCGGACCAATTCGGCCACCGCAGCGGTAAAATCTTCTTTCCACTGCGGCGTTGACGACTCGCCCAGCCATTTCTTTCGGGCGTAAAGGCCGGCAGGCGTGGTACTGGAACGAAACACGGCATAAGGGTCATGCAACTGATCATTAAAAGGCATCGGCCGTCCCGTTATTTTTCTTTACGCTTGCCGAAGACCACGATTAGGATGACCATGGAGGTTGGAAGAACCCATCCATCGACAACCGCTGGCGGTGAGACCGCTCGGTGTACCTTGGCATGCCTTACATTATAGTTCACCACCCACGGAGATGCAAAACGAATAACGGAGGTTGCCATGACACCTGCTGAAAATCCGGTGATCATTGTCGGCGGCGGAATTGCCGGATTGGCCTGTGCCCGTCGTCTTTACGATCACGGCATTGCGGTACGGATCCTGGAAGCCGGCCGCAGCGTGGGCGGCCGCATCAAAACGGACCGTCACGATGGCTACTTGCTGGACCGAGGATTCCAGGTGCTGCAGACGGCCTATCCGGAGGCCCGGCGGGTACTCGACCTTTCCCGTCTGAACCTGCACTGCTTTGCGCCAGGGGCAATGATTCGTATCGGCGGACGCTTTTCCACCGTGGCCGACCCGCTGCGTTGCCCCAAAGCGCTGCTTGACACGCTGCGGGCGCCCATCGGCAGTTTTGGAGATCGGCTGCGGCTGCTGCGCCTGGCCCACCGGGTCTGCCGCGGACCGCTGGAGGCCCTTTTTCGGCAACCGGAATCAACGGCCATGACGTTTTTGAAGGCAGAGGGCTTCTCAGCGGCTATGATCGACCGATTTTTCGTGCCCTTTTTCGGCGGCGTTTGTCTTGATCCGAAAATCCGTGCGTCCAGCCGGGTGCTGCGATATGTTCTGCGCATGTTTGCCAGCGGTGACGCAGCCCTTCCGGCGATGGGCATGGAAGCGATTCCGAGGCAGTTGGTCGCCGGCCTGCCGTCGGAATGGGTGCAGACCAGAACCCGGGTGCGACGAATTGGCGACGAAAATGTGTTGCTGGAAGATGGCAGAAGCTTGCCGGCCCGGGCCGTGGTGGTGGCGACCGAGGGGCATGAAGCGGCCCGACTGCGCGGTTCGGCATCGGCCCGAGCATCTGTTCCCGAGACCTGTCTCTATTTTGGCTGCGATCAAGCTCCCTGGCACCCTCCGTATCTGATGCTCAACGGTGATGGCCGCGGTCCGATCAACAACATTGCCTTCCCCAGCCGGATATCGCCGGCCTACGCGCCTGCCGGCAAATCCCTGGTCTCCGTCGTCGTTCTCGGCAATCCGGAGGAGGACGATGGCGTGCTGGTGCAACGCGTCCAAAATCAGCTAGCCGATTGGTTCGGCCCTGAGGTCCACCGCTGGTGGCATCTTAAGACCTATCGCATCTATCATGCCCTGCCGGACCAGTCGCCGCCCACGGCAAACCCCGCCTGCCCGGTCAACCGCATCCGTTCGGGGGTTTTCGTCTGCGGGGAGCACGACAGCCTGCCGGGCATTCAATGGGCGCTGCTTTCCGGTCGGCGAGCCGCCGATGCCTTAAAGGCCCATCTTTATGGGTACCCACCAATTGAGGTCACAGGGTCGCAGCATGTTGATTGAAGACAAGTTGACCATTCTGGCCGATGCGGCCAAATACGATGCGTCCTGTGCATCCAGCGGCAGCCGGCGGCGCAACAGCGGCCGGCGGCTGGGTCATGCCGCCCCTTCGGGCATCTGCCACAGCTATACCGAAGACGGCCGCTGCGTATCTTTGCTGAAGATCTTATATACCAACGTCTGCATTTACGACTGCGCCTATTGCGTCAACCGTAGCAGCAACGATATTCCCCGCGCCGCGTTCACTGCGCGCGAAATCGTCGACCTGACCATCGACTTCTACCGTCGCAACTACATCGAGGGCCTTTTTCTGAGTTCGGGTGTCATACGCAGTCCCGACGAGACCATGGAGCGCCTGATTCGAAGCGCCCAGATGCTCCGCAGGCAAGGGTTCAACGGATATATTCATCTCAAGTGCATTCCCTTTGCCGGTCGCCGCCTGATTCAAGCGGCCGGGCGCCATGCCGACCGCTTGAGCGTCAATATCGAGCTGCCCACCGAAACCAGTCTCAAGCGGCTGACCGGCGAGAAAACCTTTGCCGCCGTGCTGACCCCCATGGATGTTATCCGCGAAACTATCGTCGAGACCCGCGAAGACCGCAAGCGACTGCACCACGTACCCGCCTTTGCCCCTGCCGGACAGAGCACTCAGCTGATCGTCGGAGCCAGTCCGGAGTCCGACTTCGAGGTGTTGACCCTGGCAGATCGGCTTTACCGGCAGCAGTCTCTCAAGCGGGTCTATTATTCGGCCTATGTCCCGGTCTGCCCGCCAGGCGGTTGGCTGCCAGATGTGGAGCAACCGCCCCTGCGCCGTGAGAATCGACTCTATCAGGCCGATTGGCTGATGCGGTTGTATGGGTTTTCCATGCACGAGGTAATCAGCCGCACATCGCCTTGGCTGGACCTGAAGATCGATCCTAAACAGGCCTTTGCCCGCCAGCACCCAGAGCTTTTCCCGGTGGACATCAACACCGCTGATCGGGAGATGATATTGCGGGTACCGGGCATCGGCCTGAAAACCGCCAATAGAATCGTTGGCTTGCGAAAAAAGGGACGTCTTCGATTTGAACACCTCAGGCAGCTGGGCGCTGTTGTTTCCCGCGCCCAGCCCTTCATCTGTTGCGATGGGATGGAAACGACCCAGTGGATGGGGACCACAACGCTCCGCCGGCCGACCCCCGCTCGAACGGTTGGCTACCCGCAGTGCCCGCCGAGCGCCGCAGATCCTTCCCGCCGGACGGTATTCGAAACCGACGGCAGTTTTGAAGGGCTGTTGACCGCCGTCTTTCGTGCCTATGCGACGTCTCGGATACCCGATGCAATCGTTTCGACCGGCAATGCTCAGCGGGGCCTGTTCGACGACAGTGTGCGCATCGACACCGCCCCGGCGGTTGCCGACCGGGTGTGGACCGGGCTGAAGCGCTATCTGGGCGCCCGGCAGCGACAACGGCTGTTCCAGGCCCATCTCTCGGGGCACGCCGATGTGGAAACGCTGATTTTGCAGCGCATTGTCCAGGCCATTCCGGGCCGCCGGGGCCTCACTTCAGTTGACCTGTCGGTGGGCATCCGCATCGATCAGTTCAGCCAGGTGGTTCGCCGCGAGGCCCATCGCATCAAGGGATTCATTCGATTCCAGCAGACCGGCGACGGATCCTACCTGGCGCTGATCGCTCCCCGTTATGATGTGCTGCCGCTGATCCGGCGCCACTTCCAAATCCGCTACGCCGACCAGAACTGGATGATTTACGATACGGCCAGGAAATACGGTCTCGGATACCATCAGCAGACGACGAGAGAAATTCGCTTGGACAGCGCGGCACTGGCCACGATGGAGCAGGAAGCCGATGAGCAGGAACACCTCCGCCAGGTGTTGTGGCAGCGTTACTATGATGCCGTAAACATCCGATCCCGCAACAATCCTGCCTTGCATCGCCGGCAGCTGCCGCGCCGTTATTGGCGCTATCTTACGGAAAAGAATCCCAAG
>JAWOIA010000018.1:0-3273 GCA_046484885.1 Desulfosarcina sp.
TGGTCATATCGAAATCAAGATCCGCGTGATCCACCATATGCAACCGCCAGAGCACCGGGATGGCGTGATGCAGGACGTGCTGCGCATACACCACGAAATCCAGCACCACCACGCCGATGAGTACCTCGAGCCAATAGGGCAATGCCAATCGATTGAGCAGGCCCCAGCTCTGCTCCGAGGCGAGGAGGGCCAACCCAACAGGCAGAACGGGATAAACCAACGCGACCGATAAAGGATTCAACGCGACGATGGTCAGGTTGGCGAACCAGCGACGGCTTTTGGAAGTTGTCAGCCGCCTTCGAGGTGCGAAAAGCTCCGCTGTGGTCAGAATGGCGAAGACACCGAGGAACGCGACCAAACGAATGACTGTGTCATTTTTCATCAATTTCCTATAGAGGCCATCGATTACACCGTTTCGGTTGCGCTCGATCCACGTGCCAATTTTATGAGTTTTGGGATGAAAAACGAAAATATGAAAAGGGCGACAGAAAAAAAGACCTTCCAGCTTAACAGATCGACCCATTGACCGTCGGTCCACACGTCCTTGACCGTCCCTACAAAGAACGTAAAAATAAACGTGCCCACCATGATCCCAAGGCCTGTTCCCGCAACATAGTCCCGGAAACGCACCTTGGTCAGCCCCATACCGAAATTCATGGGCGTAAAGGGAAAATACACCAACCGCAGGTAGAGAACCGTGGCAAAGCCGTTGCGCTCAATGGCGTCGTCGAAGCGTTTCAGCCTATTTCCGATGAGGGACGCGGCGAAATCCCGTCCCAGGTAACGCCCGATCAGAAAGGCGAGGCTGGCGCCGATCATGGCTGCGATCCAAACGTAAAGGAATCCCCAATAGGGGCCGAAGATAGCAGCGCCCAGCGCCGTCAAAAGTGTGCCGGGAAGAAAGAGGCATACGCCTGCCGCATAGATGAATACAAACATCAAAGGCGCCCAGAAACCTGCTGTCTTGAGGAACAGCCCCAGCTGGTCGGTCGTAAGGTATTGTTTGACCGGTGAGAAACGGACCAGGTAAATCGCCACGCCGATGAAAAGGAGCAGCAAGGATGCTTTCACCAGTGCGTTGTGTTTTTTGTTTTGCATGTTGACGGCCAATTTTTGAAGCCGACCGCTTTTAGCGCTTGAAAAAGCGGTTCATGATTCCTTTTTTAGGCGGCTCGGGTTCAGACAGTCCCAGGTGGCGGCAGATGCTTGCCTCCACCTCGTGATCGGACACGTCAGCACCTTCCATGACGATTTCCTTCCCAACCATGACCGCCGGGGCGACCGGCAAGTCCAGTTCAAAGTATTCGTCGGTCTGGTACTCGGCCTGGGGCTTTGAGGTGACTTCGATATCAATGGCGTATTTTTCGCCCAACCTGGGCATCATCTGTTTAAAATGCTTTCAGGGCTTGCCATTGGGCTCGTTGAGAAAAAAACGGACCTTGAGCATGATGATCTCCTTTACCTTGATGGGTTGCGGTGCTTACTTGGCGGAAAGGGGCTTCTTCAACTCGGCCATGCGACTCAAAAAGGGTTCGGGGGGTAGAAAATCCACCAGACGCAGATCGGTGCGCTCCTCGCCCCGCGCATCCAGAAACACGATGGTGGGAACGCCCTTGACACCGTATTCTTTCAACAATTTTTCGTGAAGCGGAATACCCCCCTTGGTTACGTCGATTTTAACCATAACGAAGTCTTGGCGGGCCTGTCGGACCACGTCGGCATGGTGGAAGGTCACCTCATCTATCTCCCGGCAGGGGGTGCACCAGTCTGCGTAAAAATCGATGATGACCGGTTTGCCCTGTTCGGTTGCCTGCCGCAGTGTTTGCTCCGAATAGGCGCGCCAATCGATTCCCGGCCCGCGCATGGCCCAGGCGGTGATCCACTGGGCCGCCAGGACCAGGCAGGCCGTGCCCACGATGGTTTTCAGCCAGGGAAAGACCTTGAAAGAAGCCTGGTTTTTATCCAACCATCCCAGGTGCAGACCGGCGGCCAGGGCCACGGCTGCCGTGAGCACAATTTTCAAAGCTTCGGGCAAAACCGGCCGGATAAAATAGGCTGCCATGCCCACCAGGACCCAGCCCATCAACTTGCGCACCCATATCATCCAGCCCCCGGCCCTGGGAAGCCGCTGCAATTGGCCGGAAAAAAGCGCCAGCACAAAAAGCGGCAGTCCCAGCCCCAGACTGAGAATAAAGAAAATCAGAAAACCGAGCCAAGGGTTGCCCATGCCGGCCACCCATGTCAGCAGCCCCAGTACAAAAGGGCCGATGCAGGGGGCGGCCACGATTCCTAAAGTAAGGCCCATAAACAGGCTGCCGAAATACCCGGAATAGGATTTGCCCGCGGCTTGGGTCAGGATACCCGGCATGCGCAGTTCCCAAAGGCCGAAAAGGCTCGTGGCGAACAGCACCAGGACACCAGCCACCAGGGTCAGAACAATCGGATTTTGCAGCACGGCCCCCATCAACCCGCCGGTGAGCGCGGCCGCGACCCCTAGCAATGAATTGGTCAGGGCAAGCCCCATCAAATAGCAAATGCCATGGAAAACCAGTTTGATCTGGCCAGGCTTGTCCTGGGTGGTGCGTCCCCCGAAAAACGAAACCGTGATGGGAATCATGGGATAAACGCAGGGCGTCAGGTTTAGCGCCAGTCCGCCGGCAAAGACGCCCAGCAGCGTCCAGAGCATGGCCAACCCCTGCAGGGAACGGTCTTCTGCCGGGTTCAGGTTCGCCTGCATTGGTTCCGCCAGCCCTGCGGGAGTGTCGGCGATGGGCAGCCCATGCTCCTGCCATTTTGGAAAACCGTAAGGGTCGCGGTAGACGTTTTTATACCCCAGTGATACGGCCACCCGGGCCGCCGAGTCGCTGCGGACTCATGTCAAACCCGCTCAGTAGAAGACCAGCGTGCGGTCCTTGTCCGGTCCCAGAAATTCCTCCAGTTCATCGGCCTTTTGCCAGCGCTCCCACCAAGTGGGCTCCATGGAGAAATTGACAGCCCCCTTTATGTGGCCGGTGCGGTATTCCCATTCCTGGCGGGTGTCCACCAGCAAAAGATCCGAAGATTCTTTGCGATAGCGGTCGAAGAGTTCTTCGGTGGATATGATGGAGTAACCACCGGCATTGGCCTCGGCGATCACGTCGTCCCAGGTGGCCTGCTCCAAGGCTACAGGACGTTGGGTGTACCATACGGAGACGACGGTGATCAGCACGGCCGCAAGCGCCAGAAATATAGATGTTCCCTTTTTGAGGACCAATTGTTGGGCTCCCCTTATAT
>JAWOIA010000043.1:0-4411 GCA_046484885.1 Desulfosarcina sp.
CACCAGCATGGACATGGTGAGGTTGACGAGGATCACCACCACCAGGGGCAGGACGGCCACCAGGACCGTGGGGCCCTGGGCGCAGTGCTGGCCGCGATGGACCTCCACCGGGTCGAAGGCCGCGGCGGTGGTCGCCCGTTCGCGCACCAGCGGGTTCTCGGCGGCCGCATCGGGGTCCACCGTGGTCTCGCCATAGCCTTCGCCGGCGCGGCGGGCGGCGGCCTCGGCGCGCGCCAGCCACCACAGACCGAAGCCCAGCATGATGACGGCCGCGATGACGCCCAACCCGGGCGCGGCGAAAGGGGTGGTGCCGAAGAACGGCATAGGGATCGCGTTCTGGATCGCGGGCGTGCCCGGCAAGGCCGACATGGTGAAGGTCGAGGTGCCCAGCGCGATGGCGGCCGGCATCAGGCGGCTGGGGATATCGGCCGCGTGAAACAGGGCCTGGGCCATCGGCCCGATCACGAAGAAGGCCACGAACAGGCTCACACCGCCGTAGGTCACCAGGGCGCCGGCGAGCACCACCGCCAGCATGGCGCGGCGCGCACCGAGCCGCTCGGTCATGAACTGGGCGATGGTCGCAACCGAGCCGCTGTCGTCCATGAGTTTGCCGAACACGGCGCCCAGCAGAAACAGCGGAAAGAACTGGGCCAGAAATCCGCTTGCCGAGCCCATGAAGGTTTGCGTCCAGTGCGCCAGCAGCGGCTCTCCGGCGGCCAGCGCGGCGATCAGGGCCGCTGCCGGCGCCAGTACCAGAATGCTCCAGCCCCGGAACGACAGCCAGATCAGAACCCCCAAGCCGAGCAGAATGCCAAACAGTCCCATACGTCAATCTCCTTTCATCAGGCTGTGGCGGTCGCGTGGCGGCCGCACGCCCAAGTCTGATCTGTGAACTACCAGAAACGCACCGGCCTCCGGGCGGGGGGCGCGGCCAATCGGGCGGCGTTTCGGGCTCTGGCTGAGACAGGATTTTTGGACGGGCGAAGTATGCCAGGATGAGGAATGGGTGTCAACGGAAGGCAATTCTTCCCGGGTGGCGGGTTGCAAGAGCCGGTGGGCGGGCAGGTGAATTCTTGGTTATCCATCAAACGCACTCCATGTTGCGTTAAGCGATTGGGAATACGAGCAATTTATCAGAAAAAACCCTTCTTTATTCAAGCCATTTTAAATCCGATTTGTTAGGGGGTTGTTATTTGAGCCTTGTAGACGACCAAAATTGAATTTGCCTTTGCGGTGTGACATAATTACTGTAACTTTCTCTCTGGTGCCATCGGGTGGTGAGCAAAGACCCCGTTTTTTTAAGGTGTGGAGGACATATGCGGCTGATCGTGAAGATGGCGGCGATCTCGGTTTGCTGGTTGCTGCTGGCCTGCGCCGCCGGGACGTTTTTCGGCGGCAGATCTTATGCCGCCGGGCAGTGGGTCGACGGCGCTGACACGCCCGCCCCTGCCGCCGGAAAAAAAGGTGGATGAGGCCCTGGGTTGACCCCCTGGGCCGTCGCGCCGGCTGTCGCCGCGCGCGGATTGACGCACGAATGCCAGCGCGCTGCAGGCGCGCGGTCAACAATCGAGGTTCTACTCTTCGGGGAAGGTGCGGCCCATGAGATCTGCCACAATGCTTGCCTTGTTCTGCCTTCTTTTGGCCGGTGGGTTGCCCCACGGTGCGGTTGCGGCCGATGACCGGCTCGAAGATATTCACGTCATCGACTGGCACGCCCATGTGGCCGGCCTCGGCTACGGAGATTCGGGGGCATTCATCAACGACGGGATGCGCCGAAATTTCCGGTTCCGGTTTTTCATGCGCTGGATGGGGGTCACCGAGCAAGAGCTCGAGGCCGAGGGCGATGGGCTCGTGGTCCGGAGGCTCAGCGAAAAAATCGCGCGCTCCCGCTACGTCGATCAAGCGGTCGTGCTGGCCTTTGACGGCATCGTCGACAAAACCAGCGGCATTTTGGACAAGGAAAATACCCAGTTCTTCGTGCCCAATGACTTTGTCCAGCGCGAAACGGCCAAATACACCAACCTGCTGTTCGGGGCCAGCATCAACCCCTACCGCAAGGACAGCCTCCAATTGCTGGAGCAGGTGGCCGCCCAGGGGGCGGTGTTGGTGAAATGGATCCCGTCGATTATGCACATCGACCCCGCCGATGAGGCCATCGTCCCCTTCTATCAAAAAATGGCGGCCCTCGGCCTGCCCCTGCTCAGCCACGCCGGGCAAGAAAGATCCTTCGCCCACGCTCACGACGAATACTCCGATCCTATGAGGCTTACCCTGCCCCTGCAGCACGGGGTGACCGTGATCGCGGCGCATATCGCCACCACCGGTGAATCCGAGGGCCAGGATAATTTCGAACGGATCCTGCCGATGTTTGCAGCCTGGCCGAACCTGTACACCGACATCTCCAGCCTCACCCAGATCAACAAGCTGGGGTTTCTGGCCCGGGCATTGAAAGTGCCGGGGCTGCCGGCGCGCATGCTCTACGGCACCGACTGGCCGCTGCAGTATTTCCCGCTGGTCTCCCCCTGGTTTCACGTCAATCATATCGGGTTCCGCAATGCCTGGCGGGTGGCCGGGATCGATAACGAATGGGACCGGGATGTTGCCCTCAAGCAGGCCTTCGGGGTGCCGGATGCCGTTTTCACGCGCACGCTGGGCATCCTGGCAAACAAAAAGCCGGCATCGCCGGAGTGACCGGCAGTAGTTCGGCCCGAGAACCTGGGAATTCCGACCTATCCCCGGGGTGCCCGTAAAGGTTCCTTTCTGCAAAAAACACCGCAGCACGGCGGGGTAAAACGCTTTTCGCGGAACCGTCAATCTTTATGACGTCGGCCGGATCGGGGCCCCGCCCGGGCCCCTGTAGTTCGGGAAGGATGCCAAAAAACCCATGCGTCCAGCCAAACTCATCTCAGCCTTTCTCTTGGGCCTTCTGCTCCTTGTCGCGGCGGCCTTTGCGGCGCTGATTTTCATAGACCCGACGCTTTTTCGCAGCCAGCTGGAAGG
Source organism: Desulfosarcina sp. (assembly GCA_046484885.1). Lineage (GTDB taxonomy): Bacteria > Desulfobacterota > Desulfobacteria > Desulfobacterales > Desulfosarcinaceae > Desulfosarcina. The sequence goes on from JAWOIA010000043.1 coordinate 3,001, forward strand.
CGGCGCCAGCGCGGCCTTCGGCCGGGGTGTCCACTTCGGCGGGCCGATCCGTCTTGAGCGCTCGCTGCAGCCGCGCATCGTCGTCACGCAGATGACCATCGACAACCCGCCCTGGGCCACGGCAGCGCACCTGGCCGCGGCGGACGAGGTCGCCGTTCAGGTGGCCCTATGGCCGCTGCTCTTTGGAGAGCTGCGGGTTCTGGATGTCGGCTTGACGGGCGTACAGGTTTTTCTGGAAGAAGGCCCCGACGGGGCCGACAACTTCACCTTCGGCGACCCCGGCGCCGGCCAGGACCACGGGGCGCTGCCCGCCCTGGAGCGGCTGCTGGTCCAGGATGCCGTCATCACCCACCGGTCGGCGACCGCCCGCCTCAGCCGCTACGAGATCGAGACGGCGCGCCTCTGGAACCTTCCCGACCAGCCGGAGCGGGTCGAGGCCCAAGGTCGCGCCAAGGGTGTTCCCTTTCGCATCACCTTGGCCGCCGACGCCCCCGCTGAAGCGTCCGACCCTCAAAACCCGTGGTCCGTGAAACTGGAGATGGCGGCGCCCGGCCTCTCGTTGACCGCCGCCGGGCGCGTGGCGCAGGTCTTTGCCTGGAATGATTTCCAGTTCGGCATCGCGCTCAGCGGGGATCGGACCGATTCCCTGGCGCAACTCCTGGAGGTGGAATTTCCCGCACTGGGCCCCTTCGAGCTATCGGCGACGGTGATGGCCGAGGCCGAGGGGCGTTACCGGGTGACGGATCTTGGCGCCCATCTTCAGGGGATCTCCGGTGTCCCCGACATAACCATCGCCGGCGGGTCGGCTTCGGGCGGGCGGGAGACCCCCCTGGATATCACGCTGCAGGGAAGGTTCGGCGACGCGCCGCTGGCGGTGACGTTTTTTTCAGAGCGCTTCCCTGACGTTTTCTCGCAGACCACCCCCTGGCCCATGGCGGGCCGCTTCCAGCTGGCGGACGCCGAGCTCGAGTTTCGCGGCACGCTGACGTCGGCGCCCGCCGGCCCTGAAGTTGCGCTCGAGGCCCTGCTCCAGGGTGAACGCCTGGACAGCCTGGCCCGTTATCTTGGCGGCGCGCCACCCAAGGCCGGGCCCTACCGGCTGGCCTTTCAGGCCCTGATCGTGGCGGGCGGCGTGAGTTTCACCGATCTGAAGGGGGAGATCGGCGGCCGCGCACCCCTGCCGGCGATTCGGATCGTGGGCGGCAACGCTTCGGTCCGCCAAGGGGGAGCGGTTGCCGGGGAGATCACTGCCGAGCGCGACGGGGTCCCCCTGTCGCTGTCTTTTCAAGGCGGCCCCAAAAAGGTCAATGATGGCGACACCACGGACTGGCCGTTAAAACTGACGGCATCGGCTGCCGGGACCGCGCTGGCCGCCGACGGGTCGATCGCTACCACCCCCCAGGGCCGCAGC
>JAWOIA010000135.1:0-9670 GCA_046484885.1 Desulfosarcina sp.
CACTGTATCCTTCATGTCGGCCATCATCTCCGCTCTGCCGCCGAAGTCGAACACATATCCTGCCGGTCGTTCGATCCCGGACAAAGCACTTTGCAGTTCTCTGACTGCACCAGCCAGATCACCGCTCGTGATATCCGCTTCAACGGTGATTTGCTTGACCTGATTCTCTCGGATGATCTCCACCGGACCGGATGCCGGTACCACGGTGGCGATATCTCGCAGCCGAAGGACATCACCTTGGGCACCAATAAGCGCCAGGTTTTCCACATCCTGCCGAGCGCCTATTTGTTTTTCCGAAACCAGCAGACGAATATCGTAATAATCTCCACCGTCACGGTAGCGCGTCGCTACCGCACCGGTGATCAAAGAGCGCAGGGAGGAGGCCACATCCGCAACCGACACACCAAGTTCGGCAGCCTTCACCCGATCCACCTTGATCTGGTATTCGGGTTTGGACAGGTCCATGGAAACGAACACGTTTTGAAAATGATCCAAACCATTGATTGTTCGTGCAGTCCGGCTCGACAGATCGGCCAAAGTCTCCATGTCCTGTCCGCGAACCTGCACGACAATATCCGATGCCTGCATGCCATGGATGCCTTTGATGGGCATCTGTTTTACCATCACTTTACCACCCGGCGGTTGGATCTTGCCCACAACCTTGCGGAGACGGGCAACATATTCCTCGGTGCTGATATTCCGCGCCGCCTTGGGAACGAGCTGGATATCCACCTCTCCTTCATTGGCGATCTCGTAAGTGGTCAATCCCTTTACATATCCTCCCGCAAGCGTGAAAGCGCTTTGGATCAGCGGATCGCCCTTAATCTGCCCTTCAATTTTTCGAAGCACCCGGTCGGTCTCACTGACTGACGCGCCTGTCGGCATTTTGACCTTGACCATGATCCTGCCGTCATCGATGAGCGGTAGAAATTCGCCGCCGAGCCGTCCCGACAGCATAACGGCCCCGGCAACCACCAGGAGGAAAACCGCCACGACAAGCCACCGCCAGCCGATCATCCGATTCAGCACCCAGCCGTAACCTTCCGTGAACCGGGCAAACAGTCGTTCAAACCCGCTGGATTTGCGTGCCTGGCGATTCCCGCCGAACAGAGTTGCCGTGATCATCGGCGTTACAGACACTGCCATTGCGAGGCTGATGATTACGATGCCTGCAATGACCAGGATCAGTTCACGAAAAAGCAGACTCGTCAATCCCGGAACGATGAGGAATGGTACAAACAAGGCCAGAAACGAAAGCGTGGCAGCCGCGAGGGCCGGTCCCACTTCGATTGTCGCATCCACCGCATGTCCGGCCGCTTCCTGGTCGGGATTCTCCAGTCGCAGGCGGGAAATGTTCTCAACAACGACGATGGAATTATCGAGCACCACGCCGATGGCGACAACTAGTCCACCCAAGGATAAAATATTCAGTGAGAAACCGGCAAGCTTCATCAGCCCGAAATTGAGCACCAGGGTCAGTGGCAGGGCGATTACCATAACCACAACTTGCCTGATGCTGCCCAAAAACAGGTAGACCACGATGATCAGCAACACCGCAGCCGCTGTTGCCGCATTGCGCACGCCCGTGAGCGCCTGTTTCACGTAAACTGCCTGATCTTCAACATAATCCAACTGGAGCCCCTGGGGCAATTCCGTTTTCAACTCGTCCAGGAGTCCGGCCACCGCCTCGGCTGTCTGTACGGTGTTGGCCTCGGCTTCCTTCAGCACCGAAATCTTGACGCTCTCGCGCCCGTTGAAACGGGTGATCAACCGCGCTTCCTCGTGGCTATCAATGACCTCGGCTATATCCCGCAGGTAAACTTTCTGGTGCCCCTCTCCGGCCACGACAACCGTTCGAATATCTTCAAGATTTGAATACTCGCCCATAGTACGGGCGATGATTTCCTTTGGCCCGACGGTAACCCGGCCGCCGGTCTGCTCGACATTTTCAGCAACAACCCGCTTGATAACCGCATCCAGGGAAAGCTGATGTTTTTCCATGGCGGCGGGGTCGAGCAGAATTCGGATCTCACGTTCCAGTCCGCCGACCACTTCCGTTCCGGCTATCCCTCGGACGCCCAGGATGCGGTCCTGAAGCCAGTTTTCGGCCCAATCTCGCAGTTTTACGGGGGTCCAGCGGTCGGAACTGACCGTCAACTGCATTACCGGAAGCTGAGACGGGTCGGCTTTGAAGACATACGGGGCTTCGATGTCTTTCGGTAACTGCTGCTGGGCACGTGTCAGAGCGGCGAGGGCATCCTGAAACGCGATGTCGACATCCGCGCCGTATTCAAAATAGACGTTCAGGTTATACATGCCCTCGATGGAGGAGGATTCGAGATAATCCAGACGATCCACCGTGGACATGAGACGCTCGAGAGGATCGGCGATGTCCGTATCGATTTCTTCCGGGGTGGCTCCAGCCCATTTTATTTGAACCTTGACCAGCGGGTAGGTGATGTTGGGCAGATAATCGACCGGCAATCGCCAAAGGCCATAAAGCCCAAGAACAACGAGCGCGACAACGATAGCGCTGGTGGCTAGGCGGCGGTGGACGGCGTACTGAGTTATCTTCATTGCCCGTCGCCTCCCGCCTTGTTATTCTGCGGGGCGGGTTGCTCAGCCATGCCTTTGTTTTTCCCCATGCCCGATTTTTCATCCTCCGCAAGGCTCACCTCTACACCGCTTTTAAGTTTCTCGTTACCGGCAATGATGACCTTGTCGCCGGGCTGGACCCCGGAGACAAGTTGAATACGGTTGTCCGCCTCGATGCCGGTTTTCACTGCTCTTGCGATAGCCTTATCGTCCTCCACCACGAAAACCACTGGACCTTTCGGTGTCGTGACCAGCGCTTCCAAAGGCACAATGACGACATCGTCAATGTTTTTCAGCAGCACGTTCAAACGGGCAAACATACCCGGAAGCAGATCAATGGGTTTTTCGAGGGTGATTTCCATGGTCCGGGTGCGCAGGCGGGAGTCGAGATAGGGGTACACACGTTCAATCCGGCCTTGCATAATATCAACAGGATAGGCGTCCAGTCTCACATCGACGCGCATTCCGGCTGTTACCTCGGCGGCGTGTCTTTCGGGAACTGCAGCAAGGATCAGCAAACTGGACGGATCGTAAATTTCCAGAAGGATGGCACGCGGCGCAACGAACTCCCCTTCCTTCACATTAACCTGAGACACCACTCCAGCCCAGGGAGCGTAAATGGTGTAATCCCCGGCCGTTTCCTCCGCCTGAACCAGTTGAGCGCGAACCTTCTCATAGGCGCTCCTGGCCTGATCGAGCTGTTCACCGGGCAGGGCCTCGCTCTCGACAAGCTGACGGGTTCTGCGCAGGTTGTCCTCCTCCTTTTTGAGCTCTTCCCGAAGCGAGGTGATCAGCGCATCGGCACCTTTTTTTCGCCCGATGAAAAGCAGCGAGTCACCGGCTTCTACGCGGTCAGCCTCCCGCACACGGATATCCACCACCGGCCCTTCAGCGGGCGAAGCCAAACGCGCAACCCGGTAAGGCTCCACAGAGCCGGTTAATTCCAGTCCGCTCGAAATCGCTGCTTTGGTCGCGGCAATAGCACGAACCCGGGGAGGCTTTTTCTGATTGTTGGATTGATTGGTTTCAAATTCCCCGGAAGGGCCGACGCCCCGGATGAAAAATATTCCGGCCACGGCAAGCACGCCGATGATCAGAATTATCAAGACAGTTTGTTTTTTCATTCTTCACCCACCGCCAATTTAAGTTGAGCCATTGCCGTGTGATAATCAGCCAGGACCCGGTAATATGTGGTTTCCGTTTCCAAAAGGGCGGCTTGGGCATCAAGCACATCCACAATGGCCCCTTTACCGAGACTATATTTTTGTTGCTCAATGCGCAGGCTCTCCTTGGCCTGGGCTATGGATGTTCGGATCGCGGCCGCACGTTCGCTGGACGATTCAACATTTAGCAGTGCGGTTTCCACCTCCAGGCGCACCTGGAGATCCAGCAAGCGCAAGCGTTCCTGTGCCGCGGCGAGATTTGCTCGCTGTTCACGGATACCCGCGTCCACCTGTCCACCCTCGAAAATCGGTACTTCCAGCACAAGACCGACCCGTCCCACATCTCCTGTTTCATCACCCGCGCCTGTTGTCGGTCCGGTTGCCCACCGTTCGCCATACGAACCTTGAACGGAAACCGTGGGCCAATGGCCGGACTTGGCCACATCCACGTTTTTGGCCTGGGCTTCAAGCGAAGAACGTGCCGCCAGATAGTCGCTACGTTCTTTCCAGGCTCTTGAGAGAGCTGTCTCTAAATCGGGAAGCATTCCCTTTTCCTGAACCTCCAGCTCCCCTTGCGGGGATATTTCTTTATCTTGATCCTCCAGCCCAAGCAGGCTTGCTAAGGCGCGGCGCTGGATGGCCAAGAGGTTTTTTTCCCGGACCAAAAGCTGTTCGACATCCGCCAAACGAACCTCCGTTCGCATCCGGTCAACCCGGGCGGCTTTTTGTGCCTCGACCAGGGCATCAATACGCTTCAGGTGCTCCGCCAAGGTTTGCCGGGAGAACGCCAGAGATTCGATGACATGCTGCTGGGCAAGCATGTTTAAAAAAACACTGGATACATTAAAAACAAGATCTTCCCTGGAACGAACAAGTCGATGATCGGCTGCATTCTGAAGCAGTTCTGCGGCTCTTACCTGGTTCACCAGCCGCCCGCCGGTGAAAAGCGGCATGGTCAGGACGAGATCGCCGGAAACGATATCCCGCCCGAAAAGTCCTGGCTCTCCATCCTGGCTGGCGGCAATAAGTCTTTGGTCATCCAAGTAGTGGGAATATCCTCCCACAACGCCGAGCCTGGGTAGTCTCGCCCCGAAAGCCTGATCCCGTCTGGCCCGCGCCGCCGATGCGTCCCATCCTCGCGCCGCGACCTCCGGATTGTTGGCAAGCGCTGTTTCGATGGCCTGTTGTAATGTCAACGGCGCTTCAGGGATCACGGTTGGTTGATATGCCGAATGCGACGTCGGAGAGGAACGTCCTCCCCAGTCAACCGGCTTGTAGGGATCGGTTGGGCGCATGGAGGCGCATCCGCTAAGCAATGCGAAAAGCATCAGGGCAGGCAGTATCTTCATCGTTACTCCATCTTCTCCTTGAGCAAATGATAGGCGACCGGGTTCTGCATCCGCGATGGGGCGGCGAGAAATGTTTCCCGTTCTGATTGTGTGGCTGCGTAAAAGGGCATCTTATTCATTGCTACTTTCCACTGGCCGACACCATCCGGACGATCTCGTGAAGGGAGGATATGTCTGAACACTGCTCTCAATACGCGCCCTGACGAGCTGGAAAAAACGGGTCCGCTGTTCCGGGTTCAAAAGAGAACTTTTCTGGACCCAATGGCGGATCACCCGGTCTTGTGTGGCCGTTTGCAGGTGCTGAATTTCTTTCTGCTTCATTTTGATGGCCCGTTCGTCGGGAGTCAAGGCTGCCAGAAGATCAATGAGTTCAATCTGCTTTTTTCCGATCGCCTTACCCATTTCCTCCAAATCGCAGATGAACGTATCCCGGGCGGACATAAATCGTGCCCGTTGTTCAGCGGTGAGATCAAGCTGGAGAAACGGGGGCTTCATTAATTTATCGACTTTTCCGTCCCGGTTGACAATCGGGCCATGAGCGACAAAAATGCCGATAAATACCGCGTTCAAAACAAGTGAGGATGCGAAAATCAAAGCCCTGGAGTTTATTTTCATTGGTTCGTCCTTTCCATATCATTTGACGCAAGCATCAGATACGTCACGCCAAGCGATGCGGGGGGGGTCTGGCTGAACCATTCGAACCCCTCCATGCCTGCTGCCCCGGCCGCGATGGCTTGTTCGTTCCCGGAAAGAAAATCTCCCCGGCCTATCGTCAGGCCAAGCAAAAAGGCCAGGAGTAAGGTGGCGCAAGCGCCGAAACGCAAAGGCGTTGACACCGATTGCCACCACTGCAAGGAGTTCCGCGTAACCGGCCGCCCGGGAGTGGCAGTTCTGGCACGTGCACGCTCCATCACCTGATCGGCCAAACCCAACGGGACCGGCGGGACCTTCACCGCATGCATCGCCGGTGCAAGGCGGCGAAGTTCTTCCACCGTCGCCCGGCAAGCCGTACAGGTTGCTACGTGGGTATCAACGGCCCCGGTTTCTCGATCGTTCAATTCACCATCCAGGTAAGCCCCCAGGCGTTTCCGTATTCTGACACATGACCCCATTTCATTCACCTCGTTAACCATTAAACGAGCGGAAATAAAAAAACCCCCGCTCAAAATTGAAAAAAAATCATCTTATTTTTCGAAAATCCCCTTCAATTGCTCCCGTCCCCGGGCCAATAACCGCTCTACAGCCTTGGGTGTCGTTTCCATAGCCGAGGCGATTTCCTCGTAATTCAGGTCTTCATAGTAGCGAAGCACAATGGCCATGCGCTGGTTGGCGGGCAAGGTGCCGAGTGCCGTGCGCACTGCGAGGACGGCTTCATGTTTGATCATCGCGTCCGACACATCGGGGCGAGGATCGGCAGCGTCCGGAATCGTCTCCAGCAACAGGGGCTGTTTCTTTTTGCCCCGGTCCAGGCAGAGGCGGGAGATGATACGATAAAAATAGGTCCTGAATGCTGCCGAGGGGCGATACCGTCCCGATGCCTCCAGAAGGCGCAGAAACGCCTCCTGGACGATATCCAAGGCATCTTCTTCATTTCCAATGAAGCGATAGGAGATCTTCCAAGCCCAGGTCTGATGGCGCGTTACAATCTGTTCAAAGGACTTCAGATCACCCTTGCCGGTGGCTTGTACCAGCAATTCATCACTGTCTACGGAATCAGGCAATCCAGCGCCTCCTGATATTGCGCAGGCTCAACATGAACAAACCGCAACAGAAAGCGGCGAGCATGGCCAGATTAATGGGAAAGGACATGATATTCCCTCCATGGATGGCACCATGCAGCATGTCAGCTCCATAAGTCAGAGGCAGCGCGTAGGAGAAAGGTTTGAGAAAAAACGGAAGTGCGCTGATGGGGAAAAACAATCCGCACAGGAAAATCATGGGAAAACGGAAGAAATTGGAAAAGGTCTGGGCCTCGAATACCTCACTGACCGCCACCGCGATGAACAGGCCCAGAAAGGTCGACGCCACGGAAATCAGAAAAACCGCCGGAACAAAGACCAACCAGTCCACATGGCCCAGGTCGATCAGAAACACCGCCATGAGTATGGGAACAAAGGCGTTGACCACTCCGAACAGAATAGCCCCGCTGGTCTTGGCCAGCATCAGAAGTTCAAGAGGGATGGGAGCCAGCAGCAGCCGCTCGAACGAGCGGTTTTTCTTCTCGAAGGTCACGGTCACCGCGAGCAGGGAGGTGGTGCCGAACAAAACGGACAGGGCGATCACCCCAGGGAGTATCGAGGAAATGCTCTCCAGACCACTTCCTGATTTGATAAAAAACATGCCGGTCCAAGCCAGCGGAAAAATAAGCCCCCAACTGATGTTCGGCGGCTTCAGATAGTAGGTGCGAAAATCCTTGGCCAGTATATTCCAGAAGGCGATCCAGCGCTTCATTGGTTTCCTCCCGATTTTTCTTTTTCCTTGCGCATGACGTCCGCACCAACCCCGGTGATCCGGACAAAGACATCCTCAAGACTTGGTCTTATTTTTCTGGCCTCCCACACCTCGGCCCCGCGATCCTCAAGAAAACGAACCAACGGCCCGACGCGGATAGACGCATCGGCTTCCACCTGAATCAACCCCGGTTGCGGGCTGGTAAAATTCAGGTCGGAGAATTCTCCCGCGAGTTTGCCCGGAAGATCTTTCGAACCGTTTGCGCAGGTGATCTGCATCACATGTTTTTCCCGGATAGGCTGAACAAGGTTCGCAACGGTGTCGACCCGGACAATGCGGCCCGACATGATGAAGGCGATTCGGTCGCACAGCCGCTCCGCCTCCTCGATATAATGGGTGGTCAGAAAGATGGTCGTTCCGTTTTTGTGCAGATCGCAGATAAGCCCGCGCAACTGCCTGGCGCTGGCGACGTCGATACCGGTGGTGGGTTCATCCAGAAACAGGATTTTCGGCCTATGGATGATTCCAGCGGCGATGGTCAGCTTGCGCTTCATGCCTTTGGAATAGCCACCGAACTTGCGTGCCGCCGTCTTGGTCAGATCGAAGGTATCCAGCAGTTCCTTCGCCCTCGCCTGTCGCTCGGCCTTGCCCATGCCATACAGGGCGGCGCAAAAGCACAGGTTATCAAAGCCAGAGAGTTCCGGGTATAAATTGCTTTCGTCCGGAACCACGCCGATCAGGTGTTGAGCGGCTCGCGGCTTCCTGGAACAGTCGATGCCACCGATGTGAATGGTTCCGGCGTCAGGGCGTGCCAGACCGGTAAGCATATTGATGGTCGTGGTCTTGCCCGCGCCGTTGGGTCCTAAAAAACCGAAAAGTTCTCCTGAAAAAACTTCAAAATCAACATCAGCAATAGCCTGGACCTCAGCGAAACGTTTAGCAAGTCCCTTCACTCTAATTACAATTTCCTTGTCAGAATTCATCTTCGTTCACCTACCTTGAAGAGTCTTTTTCTTGAGGCAGCGCATGGAGGTATCGCAATATCCATATGACACTCAATCATCTGCCGCAGAAGGAATTCTTGAAGCCTTGCTTTGAGTTGGGGAAAATCCCGACATTGGCATTTTTTGAGACATTTTGTTTTCCCTTTAATCTAAGCTCTTGTGGTTGTTCGTTCCATGCAGCTTTAAAAAAAATCCTTATCCCGTTATTTGTTCATCTCAAAAATATGTTTTACAGTTTCATTCCAGTCAGCCAGGGTATCCATATTCAACCGGTAATGGACAAAATAACCTTGTTTGTCTGCGGTAACGACGTCTGCATCCCTCATAATTCTCAGATGTTGCGAAACAGCAGTGGGAGAAATATTTAGAGTGCCCGCCAATGTATTTACGCATAAAGACCGATTTTTTAGCAACTCAACCATACGCACGCGGGTTTCAACAGAAAGCACTTTGAAAACTCTGGCTGCTTTTTCAGTATAAAGCATGATCTTTCCTTTTTATTTAAGTTTATACGTAGATACTTTATTAAGCACTGCAAATGGTGTCAATTGAAATAAAAATAATCTGGTTATCCACTTCACTCAAGAAGGTAAAATATCTTCCGTTACACAGGAAAGCGATTATACAATATTTTGGATCAACTTGAGCGAACCGGATATGCAAAAAAAATAATTATGACGCCACCTCTATGTTTATAAATTTTCAAAAGAGAGAGTGTTTTTTATCTTGAAGTTGAATTTCACTATAGTATGTATAGAAAGGGGAATTTAATAGAGGTTAACTATCATCAAAATTAAATTAACATTTATTTGATGAGTTACCTCTTAACGTACTTTCCGCACCCTTTTTTTGTAAATTTTACTGAATTTTTCCATTTTGTTTAAAGGGTCAAGGTTTAACAAATACTTCCGTGCTGACATTCAGCGCCTGTAGAAACTCCTTTTGAACCGGTTTTAATGGTCTTACCAGTTGCCTTATACTGCCCGACCTCGCTACCAGTATGCTTAAAAACTTTGTCGTCATCATGAAAGAAGTCGGCCGCTTGGTTGGTTTGTTCTTCCAGCCGGTGATTTCGCTTTTCGTTTTCTCCAAATGGTGCCGCATACAG
>JAWOIA010000176.1:0-8261 GCA_046484885.1 Desulfosarcina sp.
CACAAGAAGGTCCGTTCCGTGCAGAATCACGGCGCCCAGGATGATCGGATCGGCCAAGGCGCGGTTCACGTCTTTGGCCAGATCGAACATCAAGGCGGGGGTCATGTGAGGGCTGGGACGATCACCCCAGACCACGGGCCTCAGATTTACGGGGCTGTTGGGAAGGTGTAATTCTTCGATGAGGCGGTCAAAATCGCCCCCGGGGGCAACCCCGGGGGCATCCGTTCGGGGGTTCATGGTGATGGTCCCGCCGGTGAAGAAGATCATCACCTCGCCTTGGTGCGTCATTTCTTGGTGTATCTCCACCCTTGCCGGTCCATGCGTTGAACAAAGTCCACCAGGTAATCGACCAGGACCTGCTTCATCTTGAGACCCTTTTCCGCCGTGCCCTTTTCCGGCGCGCCGCTGGCCCCGTAATCCGTCAGTTCCTCGAAATTCCAGATCAGCTTGACGTTCGGATCCATGTCCGGGATCATGCCCCTGGCCCGGGAAAGGTCGCACAGGTCCGGGAAAAGCGCCAAAGCGATGGACGTTTCTCCCTCCCCACCGTGCCCCAGACCGTTCCAGACCTCAAAGGTGTCTGCAGGAAGCAGGTTCCCCGCCGTCACCCACCAGGCGTCGAGGACCGCCAGGCCCATGTCCGGGTATTTCAGCTTGATGTCCCGGGTGGCCGCCTCGATCGGCGGGATGTTGCCGTCATGGCCGTTTACGACCAGAACTTTCCTGATTCCCCAGTGGATCAGAGACTCGATCACGTCCTTGATCACCCGGGTCAGGGTGTCGTTGGTCAGGCTGACGCACATGGGTTTGTGCCGGTAGTGGAGGCTCATGCCGTACCAGAGCGGCGGCACGACCACCGTATGATCCAGCCGGGAGGCCACTTCAAGGGCCAGGTTGTAGCCGACAAAGGTGTCGCACCCGAAGGGCAGGTGGGCGCCGTGGCTTTCCGTGGATCCAATGGCCAGGAGGGCCTTGTCGATTTTGGCCTCCTGAAACGAGTGCTCGTTGAATTCTTCCAGTTTGATTTTTTTCATGAGCAGCCCCATAGCGTGTCAAATCAGTATTTCGGGAACCAGACTTCTTCCACCTTGTATCGGCCGTTATGCACGCTGATGATGGAGACGCCCTTCACCGGCACGCCGCTCGGCCGGGCATAGGTGATTTCACCGGTAACCGCTTTATAGCCCTTGGTGGCCGCCAGGGCATTCCGCATGGCCTTGCCGTCCGTGGAACCCGCGCGCTTGATGGCATCGGCGATCAGGCCCACCGCGTCAAATCCCAGGGCTGCAAAGGCGTTCTCAGGCTCGCGGCCGTATTCCTTCTTATAAGCCTCGATAAAGGCCAGCACTTCGGGCCGCGTGTCTTCGCGGTAGGTGTGGGTGGAAAAATAAACGTCGTTGGCCAGCTTATCTCCCGGCACCGTCACCACCAACTCGGTGTCAAAACCGTCGCCGCTGACGATGGGCAGCGCCAGCCCGGCTTCCCGAATCTGCTTGACCGTCAGGCCGGCTTCATTCGGGATGGCGGAGATGAAAACCGCGTCGGCCTTGGGCTGCGCGCTCTTGAGGCGGGCGATCTGGGCCGAGAAATCCTTGTCGCCCATCATGAAAAAGTCTTCCAGGATGATCTTGCCGCCAAGTTGAAGGAACCGTTCTTTGAAGAACTTGGACAGGGCCTTGGTAAAGTCCATGGAGTTGTCGGTCCAGACCACGACGTTGCGGGCGTTGAGCTTGTTGAAGGTGTAATCCGCAATGGCGTAAGACTGGTCATCGTCCCCGAAAGGCGCCATGAACATGAAATCACCCACCCATTTGGGCAGCTCCGGGTGGGTCGCCCCGGAGGTGACAAAAGGCACGCCCTTTGCCTGAAAGGCCGGGGCCGCAGCCATCACAAAGGTGGTGTCGCCGTATCCGAGGCCGGCCACCACGCCGTCGGACAAGGCTCTCCTGGCCTGGGTCGCCGTGTCTTTCTGGTCCGTCTTGGTGTCATAGCCGATAACTTCCAGCTTCTTTCCCAGAACGCCTCCTGCATCGTTGATCAGTTTGGCCTTGAGTTTGGCGCCGTTCAGCCCCGGGGCGTCAATAGACGACATGCCGCCTGTAAGGTTGAACAAGGCCCCCAGTTTTATCGTGTCCTGGCCGAAAACCGGTTGGGTCGCCATCACGATAAAAACCGCCACACACAATACCCCCATGCATTTCTTCCACATAAAACAATCCCTCCTTTTTTTGTCTGTGGCAGGGCCGATGTGGGCCCGCCGGCTTAATATTAACTCACCGAATCCTCCCACAAAAAACATTGGGCACCCATCAACTTTTTACACCCACGTTGTGTTCAAAGTCCATTGAAAAAATGAATTCCAGAACTCAACCCTCACCGTCCCCTTCACTCATCCCGGGGCTCAAACAGCCTTGGTTCGCGGGCCCCGAACATTCCCGCCGGGCGATAGATCAAAATGCAGATCATGACCAGGGCCATAAATATTTCTCCCAGGCCGTAGATGTTGAGGCGTTCCTCAATGGGCCGGAAAAACTCGGTCAAAACGGAAAACATCATAGCCGCGACCGCTGAGCCGGTAATGCTGCCCGATCCCCCCACCACGACCATGACCACGATGTGGAAAGCCAGCACCAAAGAAAAGGATTTTGGCGTAATGGCCGTTACCAGGTGGGCCCAAAGCCCTCCGGCCACGCCCGCAAAGAAGGCGCCGATAACCAGCGCGGCCACTCGGGTTCGAAACAGGTTCACGCCGCAGCATTCCGCGGCCATGTCGTCCTCCCGCACGGCCAGCATGGTTCGACCGTAGGAGGAAAACTTGATTTTCCAGCTCACAAAGATCGTGACCATGACCCAGGGGAAAACCCACCACAAATCGGTCAGTGCGGGAAGGCCGTTCAAGCCCAATGGTCCGCGGGTCACGCTTTCAAAATTGGTGATGAGCACCTGGACGATAATCAGGACCCCGAGAGTTGCTACGGCAAGGTAGTGACCCCGCAGCCGAAGAACCGGCACGCCCACAACCAGGGCGGCCAGGGAAGCCAGAACACCCCCGATCAGGAGCGACGGTAGGAAGGGGACCTCGACCCGGGCCAGCCAATCGGGCAGCCCCTCCAGAAAATAAGCTTTTTTCCGCACCGGAAAGGTCAGAATAGCCGCGGCATAGCCCCCGATGGCCATGAACGCCGGATGGCCGAGCGAAAACAGGCCTGTGAAGCCATTGGTGATGTTCAGGCTCACCGCAAGGATGATGTAAATCCCCACGAAGTTGATGAGGGACAAGATATAATCGTTCATCGAGCGCTGCGCCACCACCACAAAGCCGATGCCGGCCAGGATCAACACCAAGGCAGTCATGCGTTCCCGTCGGAAGATCATCAGGCCCGGTCCTCCATTCGCTTTCCCATGAGCCCGTTGGGCATGACCAAGAGGATCAGAATCAGCGTGGCGAACACGAAGGCGTCCCGAAAGGCCGAATAAATGGGCGGCAGCAGGCCGACAAAGAGCACTTCGGCCAGTCCCAGGATATAGCCGCCGCAAATGGCGCCCGGGATGGAGCCGACCCCGCCGATCACTGCGGCGACAAATGATTTGAGCCCTGGAACAAAACCCAGAAGCGGGTCGATCTGGCCGAATTTGCCCCCCCACATCAATCCGGCGATGGCGGCCAGCCCTCCGCCCACAGCGAAAGTGGCCATGATCGTTCGATTGATGTTGATCCCCATGAGCCTCGCCACATCCAGGTTTTCCGCCGTGGCTCTCATGCCGACGCCCAGACGGGTTTTCCGCACCAGGAGCATCAATCCGATCATGAGCACCAGGGCCGTCAGCATGATGACCAGGTCCACGGCGCGGAAACTGACCGGCCCGATGCGAATGAGTCCCTGCAGAAAATCCGGAAATGTGAAATTGCGGGGCTGGGCCGTCATGAAGACGATCCCAAGGTTCTGAAGCATGATGGAGACAGCCAGCGACGCAATAAAGCCCGTGACCTGGGGTGCCCCGCGCATGGGCCGGAAAGCCGCCCTCTCAATGGCAAGACCGACAAACGCGCCGGCAGCCAGAACACAGACCGACACCAACCAGAAGGGCCAGCCCAGTTTTTGAAGCAACCCGAGGGTCACGAATGCGCCGATCATGACCACATCGCCGTGGGCGAAATTGATCAGCCGGATGATCCCATAGATCATGGTGAAACCGATGGCCACCAGCGCATACATGCTGCCCAGGATCAGGCCGTTGACGATTTGCTGCAGAATATACCCGCCCGTCATGGCTACTGACCTCCCAGATACGCCCGTCGCACCGCTTCGTCACAGGCAATGTCCGGACTGGGGCCGGAGAGAATGACGCGCCCTGTTTCGAGAACATAGGCCCGGTGAGACAAGTCCAGGGCCATGACGGCGTTTTGTTCCACCAGGAGGATGGTCACGCCGCGGGCGTTGATTTCGGCCAGAAGCTCGAAAATCCGGGCCACGATGAGGGGCGCCAGACCCAGGGACGGTTCATCCAAAATCAGAAGAAGAGGGCGCGCCATGAGGGCCCGGCCGATGGCGAGCATGGCCTGTTCGCCTCCCGACAGGCTGCCCGCCGCCTGGGAAGCGCGCTCTTTCAGGATAGGAAAGAGTGCGCAGACCTTCTCAAGGTCCTCCCTGATTCCGGGTTTATCCCGTCGCAGGTAGGCGCCGACCATGAGGTTTTCCCTCACCGTCAGCCCTGCGAACACCCCGCGGCCCTCAGGACAATGACTGATGCCTTGTCGCACGATCTCCTCGGCCGGCACCCGGTCGAGGGCGAGTTCCCGGGCGGTCTCCGGCCGGTACGCAATTCGCCCGCTTTGTGGGCGAAGCAGGCCGGAGACGGTTTTCAGAGTGGTCGTCTTTCCGGCGCCGTTTGCGCCGATCAGGGCCACGATCTCGCCCCGGCCGACCGACAGGCTGATTCCTTTGAGCACATACGTGCGGCCGCGGTAAACTTCCAGGTTCTCAATTTGCAGCATCACACCGGTCCTTGGGGGCGCCTAAATAGGCCGCGATCACGCGGGGGTCGTTCCGGATCAACGCCGGCGGTCCCTCGGCCAGCACCCTGCCCTGGTCCAGCACTTGAATGCGCTGGCTGACGGCCATGACGACACTCATATCGTGTTCGACCAGGAAAATGGCGAGGTTCAGCCGGCGGTGAATGTCCCGGATGATTTCCACAAGCTCTTTGGTTTCATGGGGATTCATCCCTGCCGCGGGTTCGTCCAGAAGCAGCAAGCTCGGTCCTGCAGCCAGGGCCCGGGCGATTTCAACCCGCCGCTGCAAACCATAGGGGAGGTTTCAGGCTTGAAAACAGCTTGCTATTGAGACGGCGCAACGAGCCGACCCACGCGGGAGAACACGAAAAAACCATTCGTGTTCACACATCACCAGGCCGTCTCAATAGATTCCAGGACGGCTGAGAGTGCAAACAGGGAGCCTGGAACGGGTTCGATCTGCCCTCGGGTCAGCTTGCCGCCGACCGCGGCAGGGGCAGTTTGTCAGGGCGCTGCGACGGGTGAAACCGCGCGCCGTGCTGCTGCCAGATACAGCATCAATCCGCGTACCCCGCACACCAGCACCAGGGCGAAGAACAGCCCGAACGCCACCTGCATCACCTGCAGGACACCGTAGATGCCTGCCACCGCCAGACCGAACAGCACCTGCTGGCGCGGCTTTATGGGCGTGGTGGCCGGGTCGGGAATCATGTACAGGGTGAAGATGATGAAGGCAGCACTGGTCATCGGCAGGATCGGCACCGTCCACGGAATGTCGAACAGCCAGGCGCGGATCTGCCCCTGTGCCAGAAAGCCGACGATCCAGGCGGCGATCAGCGGGAAACGACCAGTGAAGAATTTGTGCATGACGATGCCGCTGACCAGAACGAAGGCCGGCACGCCCCAGTCCCACAGGCCGCTGACGTTCTCGGTGAACTGGTAGGGCGGGGCGAGGCCGACCGAAGTCGGGAACAGCACCAGGGTGACCGCGACCGCGAGGTTCGACGGGTTGAACATGTGCTGGCTGATCCCGGGTGCGACCGGTGCGCGGAACAGCACTTTCGAGGCGATCGCGAGTGCGGCGGCGAAGGCCAGTGGCCACAGGTTTTCACCGGGGAAGATCAGCATCGACAGGGCCAGCCCGGGAATGATGGCAGGCGGCAGGAAATTGACGAAGTTGGCGGCGCTCCCGGCGAAACGCAGCGGACGGCCGCGGGCGCGGGCATCGACCCATTCCAGCAGCATCTGCACCGCGAGCGCCGTGCCCACCCCGACCAACGGGTAGCTCCATGCCTGCTCGAAGCCGAGCACGGCATGACCGAACAGCAGGATCCAGGCGGACAGCAGGCCGGTGAACATCCACAGCGCGGCGAGGCGGCGGGTCTGGTCACCCTGCGGGTAGAACAGCAGGCTGGCGTTGATCGCTTGCGTCATGGATTTCCCCCGTTCAACCTAGAAACCGCAGTTGGACGCGCCCGAGGGTGCGTCTGATCGGGTGTCTGCCGCGAAGCAACGACGCCGCAGGCCGGGGCCTGCAAGGAGGAGCGCCAAAGGCAGGCGCGCGAGCAGGCGTGCCATCGGGCGCGTAGCGGTCCCACCCAAGTGGTGAGTGTGATCGAAGGCAGGAAATCCAGTATTCATGAGGTCTTCACCGGTGCCATAAGTGGTCAACTGCGGTTTCTAGGTTCAGCCCAGCAGTAGCGTGTGCCAGCCCGGCGTGATGTCGAAGCTGTGCTGTCTTTGCCGACCGTCGCGGTCACGCCACCGGACTTCGAGTTTCAAAGCCTGGTCCGACGCCATGGCGCCGAGGCCGAAGTGAAGATTGGGGGCGCGTTTTCCGGAATGGCCGTTGCCGCCATCGACCAGGGCGCTCATGCGTCGTCCGTCCGGCAGGACCAGGGTCGCCGCGGCGCCGATCGCAGGAACGCTGGCGGGCAGGCCCGGCAAGGGTGGACCCGGGACAATCCGCGGCGTCCCCGGCTCTTGCAGCGGCAGCCGCAAGGCAAGCGCAAGGAATGCCCCCGGATTCGGGCTGTCGTTGCGGTAGAACGAGGAGTTTTCCCACTGGTTGGCGAAGACGAAATCGAGATCGCCGTCGCCGTCGACGTCGGCGATGGCGATGCCGCGCGTCACCATCGGCTGGCCGAGGCCGATTTGCTTGGCGATATCGCAATAGCGGCCGGAGGAGTCCCGGACGAAGAAGGCGTTGGGCTCGTGGCCGCTGATGTCGGAACCGGGCTGGAATTTCGGCCAGTTGCGCGGATCGATCAGCAGCGCGTCGTTGGCCGTTCCGAGCGCCTGCAGCTCGGGCCAGCGGTTGATTTTTCCCTTGACGAAGCCGGTGGCCTGGATCGCCTCCGGGACGCCGTCGTTGTCGAAGTCGTCGAGGCGCGAATCCCAGCCCCAGCCGCTGTTGGCCAGCCCCAGCTGGCTGGAACCCTGGACGTAGGGGGCAACGCCTTCGTGCATCTGTTCCGGCCTGCCGGTGGACAGCCAGAGGAAGTGTCCTTCCTGCAGGCCCCACGGGGTCGAGATGTTGCTGACGTAGATATCCATCAGGCCGTCGCCGTTGACGTCGACGAAATCGGCGCCCATGCCCTTGTAGGAGTCCTGCCCCAGCACGAAGGACTTCGGCGTGTTGAAACTGCCCTTGCCGTGTAAGGGCTCGAACTTCAATTTACCTGGGGTGGAACGGTTGTGCAGCAGGGCGTCGGGGCCGAAGTCGTTGGCGAAATAGATTTCCGGCAGGCCGTCGCCGTCGAGGTCGCCGGCCGCCAGCGCCAGGGTCCAGCCGCGTGCGATCTGCTCGGGGAGCGCGGCCGAGGCGTCGAGGTAGCGTACCGACGGGCGCTCGCCGGATTGCGCGCCCGCCCACAGAAGCAGGCGGTTGCGTCCGCCGTTGAACGAGCGCGACTTGGTGTCGGGCATGACCATCACCCCGCTCGCCTGGGCGTCGAGCAGCGCGGAGTCGTCGGGATAGGTATTGCCAATCAGCAGATCGAGGTGGCCGTCGCCGTCGAGGTCGGCCAGCGTCGCGGCGTTGCTGTACCAGCGCTCCCCCGTCGTCACGACTTCCACCGCGACGTAATTCGCGGCGGCGGGCAGCGCGCTGCCGGTCTTGCGCAGGAAGGCGACCGGCGTGCGGCCCCAGTAGTAGACGAGGAAATCCATCGCGCCGTCCTCGTCGAGGTCGGCGATCAGGCAACCCATCGGCGCCATGGTCCGGTCGTAGGGCAGCGGGGAAGGC
>JAWOIA010000039.1:0-4485 GCA_046484885.1 Desulfosarcina sp.
ACCATGGTGACGAAGGTAGACCAACGCGAGCCGTTGCCGATCATCGAGAGGCAATCCCGAGAATTGGTTGAGCCATGCAATTGACTCCGGATTCATCAGCGTGTGATTGCGAAATGTTACCTGAAAAGAAGACCTTGAAATCAGCTTACTCTTTGCCGGCCCGTGCAAGGTCCATTTTGAACTTGAAAGCAGCTCTCTAAGGCATGCCAGCCCCTTTATCGGCACTCCAACAACATCCCGGCGGATTTAATCAAGCGACCCGGCCAGTGCCGGTAACGCTGCCCCGTGAGCATAATATCTTGGTAGGGTGGGCTGAGTGTAGATGAAACCCACCTTGTCGCCTGCATATCAGGCGTACCTCCTCCGTGTGTTGAAGTTCCCTATATACTTGTGACCGTCCCCCTCTTCCCTGATCTGAAATATTGACTTGAATCCTGCCCCAAAGACACATCATGAACGGCCGGAGCCGGCTAATGCGGGTGAAAAAAAGGCTTTGACAAAAAAAGACAAAGGCCAGCGCAAAAGAAAACTGGAGTATCTTAGATCACTCGTTCGGGAAAGAATCCAAGAAAGAAGAAAAGAGCCCGAAATGATTGAGCCGGACCCGCCCCCCGGTATGACAATGTTTTCCTTAAAGGGTTGGCGGCCCTTGATTTGGAGGCCGGCACTCCTCCGGTTCTCACGCTGGGGGCTGTTCCTGCCTGCCCAGGGCGATGTCTTCTAAAATGACTTGCCTGAAAACTTGAGGATCTCCAAATCTCTTCAAAGCATCAAGAATCTCAATTCCGGCAAGACAACCATCCGAATCGTAATCAGCGGCTATTCCCTCTGCAAGATGCTTGGATGTAACCGTTGTTTCTTTAAACCGGATGTAGAGGGCATCCACCTCACGGTCATAAGTTATTTTCATTATAACCCTCCCTAAACTCAAAAAAATACACGTAAACGGTGACGACAACAATTTCATCAGGGTCATCCACGAAAATTGGGCGGACCTGTTGATTATCATAGAATTTGCGGTTCCACTCAGCGGAAAAGGCAAATTCTTTCAGACATTCGAGTCTCCCAAGTTCAGCCGGTCCCCACGGTTGGGTTCGGATCGCATCAATGACTTGCTGTTCTGTTGCACCACGAAATATCAGTTGCTGCTTTGCATGTTGGGATAATCTTATTGGTTTTCCCGTCTCTTTCATTCTTTACCACCCTTTAACTTTTAAAGTATGGCTTCCTTTTTATCAATTTGCAAACTTGTTTTGGCCCCCTCATTCTGGTTCTTTCATGCTCCTCAAAAAGATACAGCCGTTGGGCTGTCATAATTACTCCATTGAACCGGCATCTGTTAACCTTCTACCGCAAAAATGGATTCGCCGATGCCGAGCTGTCATACCGCATCGCTGTGTCCGAAGACCCGCAACAGGTGGATGTTACCGTGCAAGTCCGCGAAGGGCCGCAGTACCGGGTCTCGTTTGAAGGCAACCAGCGTTTCCGGGACCGAACCCTGAAAAAGGAAGTGGTCATTTTCAGTGAAGGCAACCGTAACAACAGCGGTGTGAGAAGAAGCATCCAGAACATTCGGCAGCACTACCGCCAAGCCGGATTCAGCGATGTTCGGGTCGCAGCCGAAACGACCGATGTGCCCGCGTCTCCGGTGGATTTGCGCCGGCTGCAATTCGTCATCGAGGAGGGGCCCTTCACCCAGGTCCAAGCGGTTGAGGTTGCCGGCAACCAGGCCTTTTCCGAGAAACAGATCAAAAAACAGCTGCTGACCCGACCGCCCGCCTGCTTCCACAAGGGCGCCTTTGTACCGCAGACGCTGGATGAGGATCTGTTTGCCGTCAGCACCCTGTACGTGTGGGAGGGCTTCCAGGAACCCACCGTGGAACCCGAGTTGGCTTTCAGTGAAGACCGGACCGCTGTCACCGTCCATCTGAAAATCGACGAAGGGCCCCGGACTGTGGTGGGCTCCGTGTCCATCGATGGACTGCCGATGGTGCTGCAAACCGAGGCCAGGCGGGCGCTGTCACATCAGACCGGCCAGCCCTTCGTTAAATCGGCAGTGAACCGCGACGCGGAGGCCATCGTCAGCCTGGTTTCGGAAAAAGGCTATCCGCATGCCGAGGTGGACGCCCGCGTCACCTACAGTCAAGACCGCACCCGGGCCGATATCGTCTACGCGGTCGACCCGGGCCACCCGGTCAAGCTGGGCGATGTGTTCATAACCGGAAACCTTCGAACCGCTGAAACGGTGATCCGCCGCGAATTGGCGGTGACACCCCAGACGCCGCTGTCCCTGCAGGCGCTTTATGACGGCCAGCGCCGCTTGCGGGACCTGGATATCTTTCACGGGGTCGGTTTCCGCACCTTCGGTTTGAAGGAAAAGGATGAAACGGTAAACCTGTTCGTGACCGTCGAGGAGAAAAAGCCCTACTATGTTGAAGTCGGCGCCGGTTATGAGTCGGACAGGGGTTTTTTCGGCCGCGCCAAAGTGGGCGACCGCAACCTTTTCGGCTGGAACAAGGATCTGTGGGCCAGTGGCGAAATCAGCCAGACCGGCTACCGGGTCGAAACCCGGCTGACCGAGCCCCGATTTTTTAGAACCCGGACCCTGGCCAACATCGGTGTTTTCCATGAGGAATTGACCGAGTTCAACCAGCCGTTCGGAACCCGGACCAGCGGCGGGTCACTGGGGTTTACCCGCGACTGGGGCGCACACCTGTCGACCGGGCTTAACTTTCGTCTGGAGAGACGGGACCGGTTCGGCTTCGAATCGTCATTGAGCGACCCGGCGGAAACGGAAACCCGAACCATTTTTGTGACCACGCCCCTGATACGGTACGACAGCCGGGACTCGTTCGTGCGCCCAACGACAGGCCTGTTTTCATCGCTGGGGGTGGACGTCTCCAAAGGGGTTCAAAACCGGCTGGATGATTTTGTACGCTACCTGTTCGATACCCGCTACTACCACAGCCCCATCGAGGGGTTGACCCTGGCCGGCCTGGCCCGCGTCGGCCAGGTAATGCCCTATGCCGACGGCGACCAGGTTCCCGAGGATCAGCTCTTCTTTTTGGGCGGGATCCGCGATGTGCGGGGCTTCAAGGAGAACCTGCTGCGCTTCGACAGCGCCGGCAATCCCGTCGGGGGCAAAACAGCGCTGGTCGGCAGCCTGGAAGCACGAATCGATCTGGGGATGAATTGGGAGTTGACCACCTTTTTCGATGTCGGCCGCGTCAAGGAGCCGTTGCTGGCGGAAGGAGCGGATCGGTTCCGGTCATCGGTTGGCATCGGGTTGCGCTATCTGACCCCCATCGGCCCCATGGGGCTGCTTTACGGTCACAAACTGGACCGCGAAGCGGGTGAATCCGCCGGGCGCGTCCACCTCTCCATCGGCTACAGCTTCTGAAACGGCTCCGCTAAGACCGCACGGTGGATGGGTATTATTTTAAGTTGACGCCGGCACCGCCGCCTGTGTAGACTGCCCCAATTGGGTTACCGGGAGCGCTGGCACCATGCTCAACGATAGACAGAAACTAGACTCGCTGATGGTCCTGGGGATCGAACTGAACCGGATCCACGACCTGGACATCCTTCTGGAGCGGGTCCTGACGCGGGCGCGCCAGTTTGTCAATGCCGATGCCGGGTCCATTTATATTTGCAGCGGCGATCGCCTCAATTTCGCCCACTCCCAGAACGACACCCTCCAGGGGCGTCTTCCAGCCGGAGAAAAGCTGATCTTCGCTACCTTCTGCCTGCCCATTGATCAGACGAGTATCGCCGGCTATGCAGCGGCTACCGGAAAAATGCTCAGTATCCCGGATGTTTACAAGCTTCCCCCCACCAAACCCTATCACTTCGGCAAGCAATTCGACCAGGCCTCGGGGTACCTGACCCGTTCCATGCTGACCATCCCGCTGATGAGTTCGAAAAGGGATGTGTTAGGCATTCTTCAAATCATCAACGCTCAGGATCAGGAGCGGCGCATTCGGCCCTTTAACGGCACCGATGAAAAGGTGATGCTCCATTTCGGCGGAATCGCCGCCGTGGCGCTGGAACGGGCCCAGATGACCCGCGCCCTGATCCTGCGGATGATCCGCATGGCTGAAATGCGGGATCCCAGGGAGACCGGCGCTCACGTCAACCGTGTGGCGGGGTTTTCCCTGGAGATATACGAGCACTGGGCCAGGCGGCGCCAGATCGACCAGAAAAAGATCGATAAAACCCGGGATGTGCTGCGCATGGGCGCCATGCTGCACGATGTGGGTAAAGTGGCCACTTCCGATTTGATTTTGAAAAAGCCCCTGCCCTTGAGTGTGGAGGAGTACGAAATCATGAAGCAGCACACGATTCAAGGCGCCCGGCTCTTCTCCGGCCTGCAGTCGGATTACGATGAGGCAGCGGCCGTCATCGCCCTCAACCATCACGAAAAATGGGATGGAACCGGCTATCCCGGCCATGTCGACCCGATTACCGGCAACGCGTTGCCCGGCT